>JAFSTA010000158.1 GCA_017450695.1 Kiritimatiellia bacterium
CCGCCGTGCGCGTCGTGGAGGTGCCCGTTGACGCGCTCGACCCCCGAACGGTTGCGGAACCGGACTTTCTCGGCGGGGATGATGCGCACGAACCTCTCGCCCCTGCAGTCCGGCTTCGCCCCGCCGCGCCGGGGGTTCGCGTCGATGATGGCGACGTGGCCGTTCGCCTCCGAGAAGTCGCGGATCTCCCCCGCGTCGTAGGCGGCGTCCGCGAGGTCGTACAGCGAGAGCGCGGCCTCGTCCGCCTTCTGCATGAGCGGGATCGCGGCCCTGGAGTCGTGGACGCTGGCGGACGTGAGGCACGCGGCTATCGGGATGTCGCCGTCGGCGACGGCGATGTGGAGCTTGTAGCCGCGCCAGAACTGGGTCTTGCCCTTGCTGTTGCGCTTGCAGCCCCAGTCGCAGAGGGCCGGCAGCAGCGAGAGGTTCGTGTCCGCGTCCCTGCCTTTCTGGAGGGAAAGCGCGTTGAAGTCCCCCGCGTTCGCCTCGACCTGGGCCCTGATCGCGGCGTCCTTCGCGGCCTCCGCCTTCTCGTCCCCCGTGGCGGGGCGTTCGCGGGCGTCTATCTCGGTGGAGTCTATGCTGCGGTGGAGGACGACGCGGCCCCTGAATATCTTCCCCGCGAACCCCGCGAGAAGGCCGCCTGCCGTCTTGTCGCGCGCGAAGTCGGCGAACGCCCGCGACACCGTCGGCTCGGACGGGATGTCCGAGACGGACTCCCACCCGCAAAGCCTGCGCAGCGCCGGTGACCTGCGCACCTCGCCGAGCGCGTCCTTTGTCTCCGGCCAGTTCCAGACGTGCTTCATGAGAAGGAGCTTGAAGATCGCGAGGCGGCTCGACGGCTTCCTGCCGTTGCCGCACCACCCGTACCTTGCCGCGATCCGCCTGAGCTCAAGCGATTCCGCGACGCGGACGAACAGCCTCTGTTCCTCGTCGAGCGCCCCCACCTCGTCCTCGAGGAAGTCGAACAGGTACGGCTGTATCGTCAGCCAGTGCTCCGCGAAACTCTCCGCCCCCCTGTTTTCCGTGGTAATGGTTTTGCCTTTCATGCCGCAAATTATAGCGGAAACGGCGGATAAAGTCAAGATAAATATTTGCGGAGCAACGACTTGCCCACCACCCGAAACGGAAAACGCTTGACGGCGCGGCGCCGTTTTGATAAAATCGGCGGCGTTTTCAGGGACGGGTGTCCTTGAAGGGGTTTTGAAATTACCTCATACTACAGTACGCGGCAGACTTTCAACCCCGTAACTGTCCCCCCTTTTCGGGAGGGACGAGGAATACATTACCAACAGGAGTGTCGCTTTCCCGAAAGCCGACGGCGAGGGTTCCGTCGCTACGCAGCGGACTCTGTGCGAAGTGCTCCACCCCCATTTCCATTGCCAGCATACCCGGCCTAACACGCTTGCACACCCCGCTAGCTTCCGCTCCCATTTTGTCATTGACAGACGGCTTGAAATCGAATATAGTTACAACAAAAATGTTCGTTACGAGGATTCGAGATGAAGTTTTCAATTTGTGGGCGGCTCTCAGTTATCACCGCACTTGTTTTCGGTGCGTTTTCGAACGCTTGTGCGAGTGACGGTCTGGCTATTTACACCGGAACGGTTTCCTCTGTCTCCTCTGTCTTGTTCACAAACGTGCAGCTTTCGGCAGTTCACTCGATCTCTGCCGAGATGGTTGGCTCGGCGGTGGGGACTTCGGGGTTCCCGGCGAAGACAACACCGTATTTTTACAGCAATGACGGGCAGACGCTCACCGTTCAGTTTCAGGTCTATCTGGGTAACTACACGAAATGCGTAAAGCTGGAGCTGATGCAGGACGGAGATGACATCGTCGGCCGCTCCGTCTATGCGAAGTACATACCTGAGGATTGGTACGAGTACTTGGGAACAAATTTCGACGAAACGGGGGCAGCTGGTACGTATCAGATCGGGAATGTCGTGCTGTACGCGGAGGACTTCGCGATTTCGTGGTCTGATCTCTACTGGAACGGAGCGTCAGGCGACACGTGGGACGACGTGACGCCCAACTGGCTGACTGCGGAAGGGGAGGCGACAAACTGGATTTCCGGTGCCAGCGCCTGGTTCACCAACCCGACGCCTCAGACGGTTTCGGTCGCGTCCGGCATCACTGCACGTCGTCTCATCATGTGCGGGCGCAAGGTTACCTTCACGGACGGGCCGCTGACGCTGAACGGTGCGGGCGAGTTGGCCATGCGCACGGGTTCGGTACAGTTCAACTGTCCGATCGCGGGTGATTGCGGGCTTCGCATTGAGGAAAAGGGACTGTACAGAAGATTGAAATATCTGACAGACACGAATTCCCTAGTGCTGGAGAATGCCTCCATTCACGATGTGGAGTCGCTGACAGGCGTGGCGATCGGCAAGTGGGCCGGGGCCACCACCTCGGAGATGAAATCGTATTTCTTGTCCAATGACGGAACGACACTGACGGCGCAGATGCAGTTTATCGGCGGTACCCCGTCTTACACCAAGTGCGTGATCATTGAGTTGACGCAGGTGGGGGGAGACATTTACGGACGAATCACGGCTGCCAAATACTATCCGACCGCCAGCAAGGATGTGCGGGGGTATGACTTCGCCACAGGCGGGACTCCTACGGGTATAGCCAACGATCCCAACGGGGAAGGCTATGGACTGAGAGACCTCTGTATCCACAGCCGTGTGATTCTTTCCGCCGACAACACCTACACGGGGTTTACCCGACTGGAAAAGGGAATCGACCTGCAGATTCGGGAAGGGACGTTGGAAAGCGGAAACGCACAAGATATCATTCAGGTTAACAACGGCACGCTGACCTTTGAGAAAACCCGCCAGAAGGTGACGGGGCGGATTCTTGACAGCGGGAACGTCGTGATTCGCGGGACGGTTGATCCGACAGGTCGGAAACTCACCTACGACGGTACGCTGCCATCTAGCGAGACGGTGATCTTCTCCAACACGGACATCTCCGGTTGGGTTCGGGCGGATGCGAAGTTCACCGAAGCCAGCATGACCGACAAGTCCGGTGTCCAAGCGACCCCTTGTTATTTCCGCAACGATGGGCAACGGGTGCGTGTCCAGTTCCACTGCAATGACGACCCGTCCAAGCATTACACAAAATGTGCGATCTACGAATTCAAGCAGGTCGGCGCAAACGTCACCTGCCGCCGTGTTTCCGGGCATTACTGCACCGGCTATCAGTATCTGGGGTTCGATTTTGAACGGGACGGGAAGAGTTCGGGTGACTACACCTGCAAGGCACTGGAGATCACGGTGACGAATACGACCGATACCATCGTGACATTCGGCGGATCGAACGGGCATACGGGAGGTACGCTGGTCGATGGAGCTTTCCTCGGCGTTACTCACAAATACGGGATTCCGTCGATTGTTGGCGGTTCGGTTATCGTGACGAACGCGGCCAAGCTGTTTGTAGATCTCGGTTATCAAGATGTGACCGACGGTGTGGGAAACTGGTCATCCATCCAGCTATTCGAAGGCAGTCTGCTGAGATTCTGCCAGCCGCAGGCAATCGGTATCCGCAAGACGCTCTACGCTTCCGGAGGTTCGGAAATTCAGACCGAGAGGGGGACGTACTGTACGCACCTGGACTTGCGGGACTCCGATTTCATCTGTACCGATCATCAGACGAACAACTTTGACAAGATCCGCATCGGCTACGAGCCGAACGAGGATGGAATGACGAATGCCTATTGGCGGGTCACGGGCAGCCGTCCCGTTCGAATCGATTCACCTCTCGTGTTGGTACGTTCCCGCAAACAAACAACCGCACCGTGGATCGTCGAGGTGGAAAATGTGACGGGCGACCTTGACGCCGACCTCACCCTATCGGGACGGATCGCAGACTACAACCAGGCGAGCCTTGCCGGGCGTACCGTGCTGAAAACGGGAACGGGCACGTTGACGTTGTCGGGTAACAACACGTATGTCGGTCCCACCGTTGTCGCGCAAGGCACACTGGCCCTCGGCACGAACGGCACGATGAAGGCGACCAACCCGCTGGAGCTGGCGGGCGGCAACTTGGAAGCCGGTGGTTTCACCAACGAGCTGGGAACCCTGACGCTCTCGGGCGACAGCGTGATCGCCCTTCAGCCGTCGTCCTCGCTCGCATTCTCTGACACCTCGTCCGTCCCCTGGACGAACGGGACTTTGACCATTGTCGGGGAACTCGGGAAGCAGACGCTTCGTTTCGGCACATCCAGTACGGCGTTGACGGCGGAACAGTTGGAACGCATTTGCTACGATGGAAAGAAAGTCTGCCTCACTTCCGCCGGATATCTCCGTCCATATCTGGGCGGCACGCTCTTGTTCATTCGCTAAATCGGGAAAGGAAACAAACATGAAGAAAATTCTTGCTCTGACAACAATCGTTTCCGCGCTGGCTTTCGCGGCCGTTGCCGCAGAAATCGACTTGGCAGGTGAGCCGCTGACTGCGACTGACCTCACAGCGGACTATGTGAACAGTTCGGATACCGCCGCGACGCTCACCTTCGCCGTGGCTTCGGACTCGGAGTTCACCGGTTCGATTTCCGGCAACATTGCCGTGGTGAAAACGGGAGCCGCCACCCTCTCCCTCCCGAATGCCAACACCTACACAGGCGGCACCATGATTCAGGAAGGTCTGGTGTCGATTTCCTCCGACGCCGCGTTTGGAAGCGGAACTGTGCGGTTTGCGGGGGGGGGTATCTACGCCGCCGCAACGATGACCGCGACGAAAACATACGCATTTGATTCCGGTTCGACCGGTATCGTCCACGTTGCCGAAGGCAAGACCTTCACCGCGAACGCATCGATACTTACCGGCTCCTTCGGCGCGACGTTGCTCAAGAGCGGAGCGGGTACTTTTAAACAAACGACGAATCCGGGCGTCGTGAATACGCGGACTCGCTGGATTGTGGGGGACGGGACGTTCGACTGCGCGACAACCGGAAACATCTTTGGCGGTCACGCTACGACCACGACCAACCTGACGATCGACGTGCGCGAAAATGCGTCCTTCGTGATGTCCGTCAACGCGCACGCCCCGATCGGTGTGCTGGAGTTGACGGGGGGAACGTTCAGTTGCCCGAATTCGGGTGGCTGGGGTAACCCGACCGCGAATACGGCTTTGAAAGGTGGCGTGTTCGTCCATCCCTCTTCCGTGCCATCCCGCATCTATCTCAAGGCCGGCGCCTACCTGAACCACGGAAACGGAAACACGCAGACGGTTTTCCGCGTGGACTCCGGCGCCGAGTTGTACGTGGACGGAAACCTGTTCGATGGGAAGGACGATGGCGGGACCGCGAAACCGACCCGTTTGATCAAGGAAGGGGATGGCATCCTTGCTCTCGATGCGTCCCAGCATGATTTCCTGTTTTCGGGCGGTGTGGAGTTGCATGCCGGTAAGGTCATAGCCACTTCCAATCAGTCGTTGGGAGCGGGACCGCTCATTGCAGCCGGAACGGCGGAAGTGGTTCTCACAAACCTCGTGGAGACCTCGCTTCCGGGCGTGACGGGAAGCGGGACGCTGACGTTGAGCGGCAATGGTGCGCTGGTCGTGCCGACGTATGCCTCGCTGCAATCCGGCATCCTAACCTGCAACGAAGGCAACATGGGATTCGGTGACTTCGCCGATTCTCTGGCGGCGGCCCATGCCGCCTACCCCAACGCGGGCTTGCTGAATGCGGCTGCGGAGACGACGGTCGAGACGCTGGACTTCACGGGTGACATCCGTATCGGCTCCATTTATGGGACGACGCTGACGATCGGATCGCTGGAAGCGGCGGATTCTGTGACAATCACCGGGAGTGGCGTCACGCGGATTCTTGCGTGCGATGCGCCTGTATCCGTTGAGGACGGTGCGACGGCCAACCTGCCGACGGGAACGACCATAAACGAAAACAACGGGCTCGTCTTTTTGGGAGATTCGGAGACCGCGACGATTGACACGCTGGCTTTCGCGGGGAAAACCCGTATTCTCGATATTCCGGAAGGAAAAACGGTGACGGTGACCTCGATCACCGGAGACGGCAGCGGAGCGCTTGCCGACTTCCACAAGACCGGCGCGGGTACACTGGTTTGGCCGGCGGTCGCCGCCACGGCTTTTCTGAACAACATCTATGTGGATGAAGGGACGCTCAGTATTTCTAGCGCGACCGGACTAGGTGCGGGGAATCTCTACCTGAACGGCGGCGATTTGGCGATCACCAAGACATTCACCGCAAACACGGTGCCGATCCGCCTCCTTCACGACACCACGGTTTCGATTCCGAACGGGGTGACGCTCTCTGCTGCGGGAGACAAGCTGTATGTGACAGGATATTCGCTCACGAAGGTCGGGAAGGGAACGCTTTCTCTGACGGGCAACCAGTTTGCCGAACCTTCCAAAAATGGCAGAATCGTGATTGACGAAGGGACGTTGCAGCTGGGGGGTGACACCTTCGGCGGACACAATTACAATGCTTCGGTCGTGTTGGAAGTTCACGAACAAGGGGTGGTCAAGTCGGGCAATCACCTGCCGCTGCCGTCCGTCGTGATGCGCGGCGGCCTTCTCGCGAACTTGGGACGAGTCACCACCGGGCTGAGCTATACGCAATGGTGTGGTTTCTCCTTACGCCAGTCGCTGACCGTCCTGCCATCGACCAATGGAACACCCTCTCGCATCTATGCAGACCGTTGTTTCATCGGACAGGGGCAATTCACGCCCATGTTCGACGTCAAGGATGGCGCGACGCTGAATGTGGAAACCCTTTTCTTGTATGGTTACGGAGATTCCACATCCACGCGCAATCCCGGTTCGTTCGTGAAAAACGGAGCGGGAACGATGGTTCTCTTTGATGATGTCGCCTGCAACGGCACGATCACCGTCGCGGACGGCATCCTGCGCGTGAAGCGCGAATGCCGGATTGATCCGAACGCGACACTCGTCACCTCCGGAAACGGATGTGTTGAACTGGAAGACGGCGCGGTGTTGGCGTGTGGGACGCGGGCGGTTCCTTCCGTGCTGGGGACGGCCGAGATTTGGGTGGACGCCAGCCGTCACGCAGGTGTCAACGGAGGCTCCGTCTCGTCCATACCGAACTTCGGAACGGCTGGCGGCAACTTCTCTCCGTTCACAGTCGGTACGATTCCCGCCAATCCGACCTTTACGATCAACGGGATCCACGGGATGCCTTCGTATGTCTTTAACGGAAACCAGTTGCTGCAGCTGAACAGTTACACCAACAAGACTCGGAATTTGACCATCTTCGGCGTCGCGAAGCGGACGAAATGGGAAAATTCCGGCGGCAAGGGAAGGTGGGCAGGCTGGATTTCGCTCTCCACGGTCGCCGCCAGCGGCGACGATTACTCGACGTCGGGAGCCTTTCAGTATCAGGATGCGGATGAATTAAACCAGACGATTGCGCGTAATCCGCGCAGCTTTAAACTGAACGGGACTTCCGCGACAGGCGTCTCCTACCTGAATTTCTTTGAGGATGCGTACACCAACCGTACAGCCTCCCAATATAATGAAAATGGCACGTTCGTTTCTACCGTCGATACCGGGAACGGCGGCAACTTCAACATCGACCTTGTCGCGATCGGCGGACGGTTGACGACCGGCGGCAAGGCAATCTACAGCGGAACGGACAACACGAACAACCGTAACTTTATCGGTCAGGTGGCAGAGGTGATTGTCTTCTCCCGTGTCCTTTCGGAGGCGGAAAAGGCCGATGTCACGGCCTACCTCAAAGAAAAGTGGTTCGGCGTCGCACCGGAAGATGGGTTGTCGGATGCGTGTTTGGCTCTATCCGTTTCGGAAGGGACTGCCTCCGTTGAGGTGCTTCCGTGCGGTTTGAACAAGACTGGCGAGGGGACGCTGCAGTTAGGAAATGCCCAGGGCGTCAAGGCTGTCTCCGTCGATGCCGGTACGCTCGCCCTCATCCCGACCACGGTTCTCAGTCGCGTCGCCGTCTGGCTTGACGCATCAGACGAGAACACGGTGACTGTCGAGGACGGAAAGGCGACGAGTGTCCGAAACAAGGGAACCGCGGGCGGTGCGTTCACGCAATGCGATCCGCAGGGGGCCAACCTGGCGGCTTGTCCCGCGATCTCGTCGGATATCAACGGGCGGAATTGCCTAGTCTTCGACGGCAATTCCGCGCTGACGTTGCGCGATTACGTGAACACGAACACGGACTCGAGGATTTCCATCTACTGTGTCGCCAAGCGGTCTGCTTCCGCCGTCCTCAATTCGTCAGGAGCGGGGAAGGGGAAGTGGGGCGGACTTTTCTCCATGTCTTCTACTCGGGCAACGACCACAGATAACGGAATGAACAACGCAATCCATGTTGAGGAGTATATGAAGGACAATTCATCCCCCACCACGGGAGTCATTCGTGTCGCGAATTACACCATGGAGAAAACGATCACGCTGGAATCGGAGATTCCCTATCTCCAGCTGGTGCAGGTCGGCGTGAGCACCATTTCCTTTGGTATTCTGAAGAAAGATACGGAAACAATGCAGTTCTTTGCAGATGGCTATACGCCGCCGAACAACTCCCCGCTTTACGACATTGACCGGGTGCTGGTTGGTGGTCGTTTGGCGGCATCCGGCAAGCCGCAGTGGTACGGTTCAACCAGTACGGCAAACCGGATGTGGCTGGGAAGCCTGGGCGAGTTCCTTATCTTTGACCGCCAGCTTTCGGATGACGAACACGTCGCTGTCATCAACTACCTGCGTGACAAGTGGCTGAAGAGCGGCGTGGCGGCGACAACACCGGCGGTGATGCAAGGAGTCGCGCTTGAACCTCACTTCGACACTTCCACCGAACTGACATTGGCGCAGGGTGCGACACTCGCCAGCGCGGCCGCGACGCAACCGCTGGCGTCCCTTACCGTGAACGGCACCGCCACGCTGGTGCGCGATGGCGTGACGCTGCCGGAAAGCTATGCGATGTTTGATGTCGTCGGTGATGTCGTGATGCCCGGTTCGATGGCTCTGTGTGCGTTGAGTGTGCCGAACAGCTCTGCCGCCCTGATCCGTTATGGGGGAGGGCTGAACACCAAGACGACGGTGTGGACGGTTGATTCTGATGTGCCAACCTTGAGTGTCAGCTATACGCATGATGGAGAGATCCGTCTGCTCCGCGCGACCGGCACCATCCTCTTCCTGCGGTAGGCATGGCGGGGCGGCGGTTGATGCCGCCAGCTGGGAGGCGTGTAAGCGGAGAGGCGGGAAGCTGAGAAGAAGGGGGGGATCGACTGCTATCGATAGCTATCGACTGCTATCGATTGCTTACCCCCCAACCACCGAACCTGGAACTTCGAGGAGAGAGCAATGAAGCGAATCGTGTGTTGTCTGACAGTATGCCTGACGCTGTCCCCTGTATTCGGCGCCATGCGCCCGACACCTGAATACTTGAAACGGGCGGTCGTGTACCAGATCGTGTTGCGTAATTTCACGCGTGACGGCAACTTCAAGGCCGCCACCGCGATGCTCGACCATGTGCGTGCGACCGGTGTGGATGTCGTGTATCTTTCGCCGTTCGTGGAGATGGACTGCGACATGGACGAGTCGGGCTGGAGCCCTCGTCAGATCAAAAGCGGTTACCACACGCCGAAAAATCCCTACCGTATTTCCAACTACGACAAGATTGATCCTGAGTACGGGCATGATTCGGATTTCAAGACGTTCAATGAGCGTGCCCATGCGCTCGGCATGAAGGTCTATATGGACCTCGTCTATCTCCACTGTGGGCCGAACAACGTATTGAAGGATCTCTTTCCCGATGCTTTCCAGAAGAATGCGGACGGAACGGTACGAACGACACGGTGGCGTTTTCCCTATGTCAACTTCGCGTCAAAGGATGTCCGCAAATATCTGATCGATTCGATGCTCCATTGGATGAGCCTCGGTTGCGATGGCTTCCGCTGCGACGTGGGGGATGCCGTACCGATTGACTTCTGGGTGGAGGCCGTCACGATCTGCCAGAAGGTGAATCGGGACCTCGTCATGATCAACGAAGGGAGCAACCCCGAATGGCTGGAGAAAGCATTCGATGCCTGCTACGGCTGGCCTTGGAGCTTTTCGATCCGCAACTTCCTCACGCCCTCTTTGCCCGGACAGAAGACCGCCAAGAACAAGACGCTCGATGCGAAGATGCCCGGCGTGCGTGGTTATGAATCCAAGATTCCGCCAGGTGCGCTGATGTTCGTATTCATGGACAACCATGATACGGCGGCGGATGATTGGGAAGACCGCTTTGACCGCGTTCATCCGGTAGAGGCCGGCAATGCGGCGTTCGTCCTGACCTTCCTCCGGCGTGGTCTGCCGCTCCTCTTCAACGGGAATGAGATAGCCGACAACTCGCTGAACACCTTCTTTGCGTCGGTGGAAGACATCGGCCGTGCGCGGAAGACGGTGGACTGGGCTCGCGCGCTCCAACCTTCCGGACAGAAACGTCTCGCGCTTATCCGCAAACTGGCGAACTTGCGACATACCGAGTCCGTGTTCTACGACGGGACGCAGGAGTGGGTGACATCCGGCGAGAAACAGGGCGCAATCGCGTTTGTCCGTCGCGTGAAAGACCGTGCCGTGTTCGTGACGGCAAACCTAACTGACAAGGAAGTGACATTCAAGGTCCCTGGAATCGTTCCGAAAGGGAATCCCCTGTTGGACGAAAACGGGACTCTTTCACAAGACGGTAATGTCCGCCTCGCTTCCTGGGGCTACCTCGTCTCCGAGATCCAAAACGCCGCCGAATCGGGGAAGTGACACTCCTGTCGCTTTTGCGTCGTGGGACCCGATCGGGAGGGGCGCGCCCCGTCGCGACCGCCACGCTGAACGGAGGGAGACAAGCCGATTTCCGAAAGTCTCGCGTCGAACTGATAGGCAAGGACGACAACGAAAACAACGGAAAGACAACACGCGGGCGGTCGTCGCGCAACCGCGCGACGGTTCTCATTCGGCTCGCGGTTGTGAGCCGTCCCGATTCAACCTATATTCCTCTGTTGAGACCTCCCCGCCTCTGTATTTTTTGCCGCAAAGAACGCAAAGATCGCAAAGATGAATATCTGTAAGAAGAAAAGAATGAAATCTCCTCTTCACCATTTGGGTGAGATGGATAAATACACCA
>JAFSTA010000016.1 GCA_017450695.1 Kiritimatiellia bacterium
CTACTTCTACTGCTCTGAGTGCCGTTCCAAGCATCGGGAGCGCGTTGCAGAAGGAAACAGCGGCTCCAGCAGCAGCGGTTCCTCCGACAACTCCGAAAGAAGCGCCGCGCAAGCCACCGACAACTCCCAGGAGTAAGTCTTGCTGGTCATGCAGCACGTTGTCACTTTTCTCCCTTCCGGAATCCGAATCCTCGCGGATGAAAAGATGACACTTAAGCAAGCCGCCGAACAGGCGGCTTGCTTGCTTTCCACGCCTTGCGGCGGGCACGGCACGTGCGGAAAGTGCAAGCTTTCTTGGCGCACGCCGGGTGATGCCGAATGGACGGAGTCACTGGCCTGCCAGACACCGGTCCGCTCCGACCTCGAAGTGCGCCTTCCCGCCCGCGTCTCTTCCGAGTCGCAGACCGATGGGGTGCCCCCGGCCGCCGTCCCGCCCGTACCTTTTTCGTCCGATGCGGAACTCGGTCTCGCCGTCGATCTCGGCACGACCTCTGTCGCGGCTGCGCTCGTTCCGCTCTCCGATCCCACCTACCCGTCGTCTCCCCTTTCCACGCTCAACCGTCAACAGGGATTCGGCGCGGATGTGATCGCCCGTCTCGGCTACGCGCAGCAGTCCCGCGAAGCCGCCCGTGAACTTCAGCTTGCCGCCCTCGATTCCATTCGCGAACTGGTCGCGACCCTCTGTGGGCAACAGGATGTCTCGCCCGACAGGATTCGAGCCTGCCAGATCGCGGGGAACACGGCAATGCAACAGCTCTTGTTGGGAATCGATTGTTCCGCCCTCTGCGAACTCCCCTTTGCGGCGGCATTCACCGACCAACCGCCTCCCCTACCCTCGTTTGCAGTCCCATTTCTGCCGCCAACCGCCCGCCTCTCCGTGATGCCACAACTCGCGGGATTCGTGGGAGGTGATACAACCGCGGCGATCCTGGCATCGGAACTGACCGAACTCGAGAATCCCGTCATGCTGGTTGACATCGGAACAAACGGCGAAATGGCATTGTGGACGAACAACAAGCTGTTCGTCGCTTCCACCGCCGCAGGTCCCGCGTTCGAAGGCGCGAAAATCTCCTGCGGAATGCGGGCGACAAACGGTGCCATTGACCACGTGCGGATCGTCAACGGGAAACCGCAACCCCACACGATTCAGGAGACACCGCCTGTCGGTATCTGCGGATCGGGGTTGCTCGATGCCGTTCTCGCGTTGCGGCAACTGAATCTGCTCGATGAGGCCGGAACGTTGACGGCTGGCGATTCCTACGCGCTCGCCCCATCCGTCATCCTGACGCAACAGGATATCCGCGAATTCCAGCTGGCGTTTTCCGCCATCCGCAGCGGCATTGACGCGCTACTCCACCATGCGGAAGTGAAGGCGTCGGAACTTCACACGCTTTTTCTTGCGGGCGCGTTCGGATCCTTCCTCTCCATACCGAACGCCGTCCAGCTCGGATTGTTGCCACCCTGTCCGCGAATCGTTCCGATCGGGAACGCCTCGCTGAATGGCGCCATCCGTTGCCTCCTCTCCGAAACGGAAATGCAAAAGGCCAAGCGCCTCGCGCGGATCGCCGTTCCACTCGAACTCGCCAGCGACCCGTTTTTCACAGACAGGTTTCTGGATCACATGATCTTTTGTTCCCTGTAAGTTCTGCATTCAACCTAAATTCCGCTATTGGATACTTTGAAAATCCTCGGAACACACGGAAAAACATCGGTTTCTTGGAACGGCGATTCCGTAAGTTCCGTATATCCCGTGGTGAATCATGGCGCTTTGGAGTTGTTCAGACTTTCACCATTTGGGTGAATCCGTTTTCTGTCGTAACGTATGTGCGGGGGATCGAAAAGCCTCTGTTTCCGGCACTTTCTCTGCGTACTCTGCGGTCTCAGCGCCTCTGCGTGAGAACCCTGGCGAGGAATC
>JAFSTA010000159.1 GCA_017450695.1 Kiritimatiellia bacterium
TCCCAAACAACAGTATTGATCTCACGCAGAGGCGCAGAGACGCGGAGATTCGGCGAGTTTGTGGCGGTTTCGCGTGTCGATCACTTTCGATAGCAATCGGTTATTCCCTGCTGCCCCCCCCGCTTCTCAGCCTCTCAGCTTTTCAGCTTCTCCGCTTGCGCGTAGCGCCCCTGAGTACTCTGCGTCCTCCGCGTCTCTGCGTGAGGAAAAAAGAACGGCGGTACCCCTGTTCCTTTCATTGCGGACGCGACGGGGCGCGTCCCTCCCTCTGATGGGACAGTTCTTTCAAGTCACGTCAGCGACGATTTAACGTCAGTAAAATTCCTCTGTTCCCTTTCCCAAACAACAGTATTGATCTCACGCAGAGGCGCAGAGACGCGGAGATTCGGCGAGTTTGTGGCGGTTTCGCGTGTCGATCACTTTCGATAGCAATCGGTTATTCCCTGCTGCCCCCCTGCTTCTCAGCCTCTCAGCCTCTCAGCTTCTCAGCTTGCGCGTAGCGCCCCTGCGCACTCTGCGTCCTCAGCGGCTCTGCGCGAGAACCCAAACGAGGAATCTAGGTTGAATCTTTTCACTTGTTCTTGTCGTCTTCCACTTGGAACTGGCACCGTCCCACAAAAGGCTCGACAGGGGGAAGGAACGAACCTATACTTTCTCCCGTTATGAATACTCGCTTTTTACGTTCCGAATGCAAGCTGCCGCCCGCGCAGCTCAACCACATCGAATGTACGCTCTCGTTCTGGGAGGATCGCGTGGAAACGGACGAGACGCTTACGCTCACCGCGCGCGAACCGATTTCGACCCTGACGCTGGATGCCAAGGCGCTGGAGATTCTCTCCGTCACCCCTGCGGATTATACCTACAAGCGCGAACAAAACCAGCTTGTGATTGAACTGGGGAGGAAGGTACTTCCGGGCGAGTCGTTCCAGGTCTCCGTCCGTTCCGTGACCCATCCTTCCGACACCATCCTGGAGGGAATCTACCGCGATGTCACGCCGCCGGGCGACCATCCGCAGCAGTATATGTCGCAGTGCCAGCAATGGGGATTTCAACGGATCATGCCGGTCATCGACGACTGCACGGCGAAGTGTACCTTCCGCACGACGCTGGAAGGGGACATCCGTTACACGCACCTGATTTCCAACGGTGATGTAGATCGCACGACCAATCCGGACGGCAAGCCCGTACCGAAGCCGGGTGATCCCTCCCGGCAGGTGATCACCTACGTCAACAATGTGCCGATGGCCCCGTACCTTTTCATCGCCTGTGCCGGAACGTGGGACACCTTGCGCGATGAGGTGGTATATCCTGAGGGGAAGCGTGTACAGCTCGAATATCTCGTGCCGCCGGGGCGCGTGGAGGGTGCTCGTTTGCCGATGCAGATTCTGAAAGATTCCGTTCTGTGGCAGCACCGCGCGATCGGTTTCTCCTATCCGTTCGACACCTACCGCACCATCTCAATGCAGAAATCGAATTTCGGCGGAATGGAGAATGTCGGCAACACCACGATCATCGCCGAGGCCGCCATGATTGACGAGATGACGAACGACAGGCGGCTCATCTATTCCTACGGCGTGATCCCGCATGAGTATGAACACAGTCACTGCGGCAGCGGGGTCACGATGGCGACACCCTTCGACATGTGGTTGAACGAGGCCTATACCGTCACTGTCGAACAGGATTATGTGGCGACGGTTTTCGATCCGACTTTCCTGCGGATTTTGGACGTGAACGCGATCCGTTCTCCGGCGGGCGGCCCGTTGGCGGAGGAGGATACGGGCAAGTTCGGTCAGATCGTGCGAGAGGGATTCAACGATCCCGACGAAGTGGTGGACGGCGTGACCTACAGCAAGGCGCCGGAAATCCTGCGGATGCTCTGCCGCATCCTTACGCCGCCTGTCTATCGTCGTGCGACCGATCTCTACTTCACGCGATTCGACGGGGGAAACGCCACGACCGAGCAGTTCCTGGACTGCATTCGGGAAATCGCGGGCGATCGTCTGGATGTCTCGCGTTTTGCCGATGCCTGGCTTTTCCACGCAGGGTATCCGTGCGTGTCGGCGCAATACGAATGGCGCGACGGCACGCTCCACCTTCATCTCTCGCAACGCCCGAACGTCCCCGCCGCCCATGCACCGTTCATCCTCCCGTTTGCGGTTGCCGCCGTGGACGAGAACGGGCATGACCTGTTCGATACGACTGTCATCCTCGAAACGGAAGCCGCCGAATTCTCCTTCGACTGTCCTGTGCGTCCCGCGTTTCTCTCGCTCAACCGCAACGCCTCGTTCTACGGGGCGATGGAGGATCTTTCCGTTACGCCGGAACAGCTCGCGCTTCAGGCGCGGGCAGATCCGAACCACTTCAACCGCGTGGAGGCGATGCAACATCTGACCGACATTGTCCGCACGAATCCCGATGCTTGCGAACTCCTGTTGCAGACCTATGAGGCCATCTTCCGGGATGATTCCCTTCCCGACGGCGTGAAGGGACTTCTCCTGTCGGTCTCCGAACAACCGCTCGACCGTTCACTCCAGCCGAACGTGCGGGAAAACGCGGCGTTCCAGTTGTCGATGCGGAAGCAATTCGCGGAACGGATCGGATTCGAGGCCGTTTCCAGTACACTCGTTCGTCTCCGTGAGGGCGCGGACGCCCTTCCGGTTTCCGATGCGATCCAGCGTCGGAAACTGCTGTGTTCGCTGCTGTGGTTGCTCTCCTCGCTGGATACGCCGGACGCGTGGCGTGCGCTGGAGGAACACGGGGCGCAGGCGCGGAACATTACCGATCGCCTGAATACCTTGACCGCAATCTGGCACAGCTCTGATCCGCAAGCCGAGCGGCTGCTCGCGCAAGCAAGAGAAAAACTGCGCGGTTCGTTGAACGGATACACCGGGTATCTGTCGATCCTCGGTTCCGCACCTCGTCCAGCCGTTTTCGAGGCTGCCGCCACGGAAGAGGCGACTCCCGATTTCTCCCTCTCGTATCCGGCGCACAACCGCGCGCTCTTCTGTTCGATTGCGCAGAACGCGCCGGTCTTCTGGACGGAACGCGGACTCGCCTGGTGGGTTGACACCTGCGCCAAGCTGGCGCCGATCAACGAGTACAACACCTGCCGCCTCCTGTCGGTCGTTCAGAATTACGCGAAGTTCGCGCCCGACCTGCGGGAACTGGTGCGGAACGCGCTGCTTGCCCTCCAGGCGAAGCTGGCGGATACGACCTGCAACTGGGTCAAATCCCGCATCGACGCGTATCTGCGCTGACACGAAGGGATGGTTAAATGAGATTAAACCGAAGTTCCTCGTTTGGGTTCCCACGCAGAGCCGCCGAGAGTGCAGAGTACTCAGGGGCGCTCCGCGCAAGCTGAGAAGCTGAAAAGCTGAGAGGCTGAGAAGCAGGGGGGGGCAGCAGGGAATAACCGATTGCTATCGAAAGTGATCGACACGCGAAACCGCCGCAAACTTGCCAA
>JAFSTA010000017.1 GCA_017450695.1 Kiritimatiellia bacterium
AGTCCGAGGAGTGCGCGGACATCAGGGCGAGGGTCGAAATCGTGAACCTGCCGCCGTACTCGCCCGACCTCAACCCGATCGAGCAGGTCTGGAGGGTGACCAGGCGCGAGGTGACGCACAACCGGTACTTCCCCGACGAGGTCGCGCTGGCGGGTAGTCTCGACTCTTATTTCGCCCAGTTCAGGAACCCCAACCAGAAACTGTCGAGCCTTTGCTCATTTAAGCACAAATAATTATGTCGTTTACTATAATTAATCAGATGATCACAAAAACGCTATTGACAAACAATTTCTTTTTTGCTACTTTAATGACAAAATCTTTTTTGATACTGTCCGTGTGTGTTGTAAAAGGAGGGGATGAATCTATGAAACCGTCTTGTTTGTTTGGACTTGTTTTGGCGACGTTCTTTTCTGCGCAAGCGGGAATGGGTAGCGACCGATTGGATTTTTCTTTCTCGACGCTCCACGCCGGTCGGGCGACGCTTTCCGAAAACGGATTCGCAATCGTCAGGCGACTGCAAGTAGCCGATTTCGCGCCAGAACTCCAGATTCCGGTAGAGCTGGTGTATTCCTCCGCCCGGACAGAATCGGGATTGATCGGATACGCATGGAGGATCCCGCAGCTGGAAAGCACCACTCTTCCCGCATCCGACGGCATGGTCTGGATCACCCCGTGGGGAGAGGAAATCAAGTTTTACTCCCCCTCCAAAGTCTCGGACGAATTCAAGGAGGTTTTTCAAGGCGATCCCGCTAGGCGGCAGGCGTACTTCGCGCCTTACGCGGACTGGGAGGCAACCCCTTTGGAAAAGGACGCGCGACGGAACGGAAACTGGAGACTGACCGGGATCAGAGCTTATAAGGGATGGGGCTTCCTGTACCGGGACGCGAAGCTGCAGGAGATCAAGACGCCCTGCGGCAGAAGCGTCCAGTTCCGCTACGCCAAAGGCGGTGTTCTGAAAAGCGTCTCACAGGACGATGTTCCGTTCCTTGAAATCCAGTCGGATTCCGGGGAGATCGACGCCATAACCGCAAACGGGGTTCATTACAAGTTTGTCTATGAGACGGTGACGGTTCCGGTTCTTCCCCAGACCCTTGCGGGGAGAAGAGACTTGAAGCTGGGGCGCAAGATGCTGCGCCATTGCCTGCCGCAGGGACTTCCCGGAACCTCGTTCCAATACGACGGCGCGGGGTATCTCTCCTGGATCTCCCAGGACGGGAAAAAGGAGGAGTTTACCGTGGAATCCGAATCGCTGGAGGAACGCATCACGAACTTGTCCGCCAAGCAGAAAAAGGAGAAGAGTCCCGTCGAGAAGATTTCGGGGCGCTTGCTGGCGGACGGGCGATACCTCTACCGCTACAAGGGGACACAGCCGGGATACGTCGAGCTGACCGACCGGGGCGGCGGCGTGACGACGTACGACTTCAGCGCGAAGGCAGGAACCCTGTCCGTCACCGTACCATCGGGACAGAAGACGACCGTGTATTATTATATGCGTCATGACGTGCCGTATCTGGGAAAGATCCGAAAGGTTGTCGATTCGCGGGGGCGGGAACTCGCCTCCTACCGGTATGATTCCAAAACGGGAAAGATCTCCCAGGTGCGCAACCGGTTGGGAAACGACGTCAACTTCACCCACGACGAGAACGGCGGGCTGCTCGGCGTCAGCCGACAGGCAAGAAACGCCAAGGCACAAGAACAAATCCTCGCCGTCCGCTCTGACGCCAGCGGGAATCCGCTGGAGATCGCCATCCTCGATGAGAAAGGGAAAGCGGTGCAGACCACCCGCATCGACTATGGTAAGGAGGGAATGCCAACACGGATCGACGACGGACGCGGCGCGGAAACGTATCTTTATTCGAAGAGCGGATACCCGGTCCGGAAGACCGACCGGTTCGGGCTGGTGACGCGCATCGAGTACGACCGCTACAACCGCGTCAGAAAAGTCTCAACCCCGGACGGATACGATACCGTGATTACGAGAACCCCCGAAGGGTTCGTCAGCCGCGTGGAGAGACGCGACGAGTCGGGCGTCTGCGCCTCCGTCGATATCACGTACGACAGCCACGGCGTACCCGTCCGGTACATGACCGAGGACGGGAAGATGCGCTCGTTTGAACGCGACCCGGAAGGACGCATCGTCCGCGATCACCTACCCGATGGAACCATATTTTCTTATGCTTATGATGCAACAGGAAAATTAGTCTCTGTGTTGGATCCGGACGGCGGGAAGCGGTCTATCGAACACTCGCAAAACGGTATCACGCGAATTAAAAATGCAGAAGACTACATTACAGATTATTTGCGTCATAAAGATACAGGGTTGGTTGAAAGAATCATATCACGCTTATCAGCAGGGAAGTCCGAAAGAAGATATGCGTATGATCCTTTCGACAGGCTAGTAAAAGCTGATTCCGGAAAAGAAGGGAAAGCTGATATCTGCTATGACGAATGGGGACGTGTCTCGAGGATTGTCCGCGATGGGAGAAGAGCGGACTACCGATATAATTTTTTGGGTGCACTTACCGGTATAACGGATGGAGATGTTGAAGAAACGTGTCAGTATAATGTGTACGGGCAAAGAGTATCGCGCATAACCAGGCGAAATAATACTGAATTTTTTGAAAAAAGAGAATATGACCAATTGGGACGACTCGTTTCCATTCAAACGAAAGATGGAAGAATCGATTACGCATACGACTCGAAAAGCAAGCTCGCCTCTCAACGGATTGGAAAATACCTGATTCGTTACACCTATACACCGCATGGCGAACTCGCAACCAAGAAACTCTATTCTTCACAAGGGAAAGAGTTGGGATCATTGGCATACAGATACAGGAAAGACGGACGGATTATAGGTCGTTCCGTGAATGGAATGCGTCAAGATTATGTTTATGACAAGATGGATCGGCTTGTCTCCGTTTGGGACGCCAGCGGGAATTGCATGGAGCAGTATTCATACGATCGACGCGGGAACATTCTTGAAAAAGTGGTTGATGGGAAAAGGGTAACATTTGCCTACAATCACGCGAATCAATTAATCAGAAAGTCTTACGGGAAAGGGAAAACCGTCGAATACAAATATGATGCGTCGGGGCGCTTAATCCGCGAGGGTGACAGAACCTATACTTATAACGACAGGAATAAGGTCACAGCCGTTTTTGAAGACGGGAAATGTATTGCCGCGTATAGCTACACCGTGTCAGGGCAAATCGACTCTATCATCAGAGGAAACCAGACTGAAGATTTGATTTGGGACGGGCTTGCTTTGATTGGAAGGAATGGCGAAAGCATAGTAAACGAACCGCATCCGAATGGCGGAAGCCCCATTTTGATAGGTACCGATACCGTTTTGTTCACGGACATACTCGGAACAACGGTTGGCCTAGTGAAAAATGGAGAGTACAAAACTGTTCCCCATAGTGTATATGGAGAAAGTACGAATACGGAGACATTCTTTACGGGAAAACCCTTTATCGACGAACTTGGATACTCTTTCCTGTTACGAAACTATCGCCCGGAATTGGCGCGTTGGCAAAATCCGGATCCGCTCGGATTCCCTGATGGGTGGAATAACTATGTGTACTGTAATGGAATGGCTTCCTTTGCTTTTGATCTTCTGGGAGGTGCACTACATATAGTTGATCAACAACTATTCCCATTTGCAACAGCAGTTGAAAACATAGAATACAGTTATTCTGTTTTATTATACGGAGTGTGTAACCATGATTACGACGCTCCCTCAATAACCCCCTATCTTGAATTAATTAATTCAACAAGCGAAGTGTCATACATTGATATCGAAACCAATCGCCGTATCACAGTCTCGTTTAGTTATGGATATCTTGACCCTAAAACCAAAATAGAAATTGTGGGGATAGGTCAAAAGCGGATAACGGTTTCTGGGCTTTTGGTAATGCGTGTTACAGAACAAATTGAAAATCTAACAGATCCAACGCAGTATAGTATCAAAGAAATTGATGCAGCGAGATCGATTGCCACGTTACGATGTACGATTTCCAAACCGATGGAATAAGTTACAAAACGGAGAAGTAACCATGAAGGCACAATTTTTCTGTTTTTACATGATTTCGAAAGTAATAGTTTACGGCATCGTTATTTGCACCAAGCCATTGTATGCCCACAGGTATTTAATGCAGACGCATACGCTCACGACAAACATTGTTTCCCAAGTTGGACACTCGGTTGAAACGAACTGGTTCGGATTTGAATTAAAGCTACTGTGTGGTGATGGGGTGACACAAAAATCCGCATATCTGGAATTCCCGAAAGGGATGGTATTGGCAACTTCAATTGGAGGGGGGGGCTTTCTACGATACGGATTCCGTTCTACGTTTCAAGAGGAGCAATCCGACAATTCCGTCTTTTGTGTTTCGGCAGTGAATCTAGAGCGAGTGTCGCTCGGGCGTGAAAAGAAATGCGTGTCACGTTTGGGACTTGCCCTGGTACCATCAACCGTCAAAATGAAATGTCTCCCCGACACCGCGACATCAGATTCAACCGGAAACATTTGGTACAGGACACTTTCCAAGATCGGTCAACCGATATACAGGCAAGAACTGTTCATGCCGGATAGTGACCAATTAGAGAATCTGCATTCCATCGAGACATATTGGAATTATGTGGTATTTTTGTCGGAAGATGGAAAATATACAGTGCTCCTACGAACATTTCTTCTTTCTCCGGACCAGCCGTATTCTCAACGTCGCGAAGAGAGAATCTTCGTTTTAGATGGAAATCTAGAAGAATGTTTGCAAGGGAAGGGAAACATGATGCGGCAAGGCGATGTTTCTATCAGATCTTACATGGAGGATTTGCGCATGGTTGATCCCCAACTGGGAAAGTTACTAACTGACAAAAGGGATGAGTGTTTTCTCTGCTTCTGCATCAGGATGCAGGAGCGGGAACTTTATCGAAATGTCAGATTGGGAACGTTTGCCCAAATGCTGCCAAGACTCAAAAAGTTTACGGTGAGGAACTGACTCATTTTGTCGATTAATCGACTGATTCGCGTCCTTTTGTAGAACAGGGAGGTCTTCATGTCTCATAAAATAGTTCTGATTTTTCCCATACTTTTTGCATCGGCAGCCATAGCGTATGCA
Source organism: Kiritimatiellia bacterium (assembly GCA_017450695.1). Lineage (GTDB taxonomy): Bacteria > Verrucomicrobiota > Kiritimatiellia > RFP12 > UBA1067 > RGIG8368. The sequence goes on from JAFSTA010000017.1 coordinate 5,121, forward strand.
AAACCGAATCCTTCCCGCGTTTTTTCGGTTGAGGTCGCGACACACGCGCCGTCGCCGACCAACCGGACGGTAAAGCTCTGGTATAGGGTTCCGAAGGGGTACAACCATTCGGTAAACCGAGAATGGCGTGTGCTGGTTTATTTCGGCGGCAGGAACTGTTCTGGGAAGAAAGAGGCGTCCGGACGCTTCGGGTGGGGGAGATGGGCAGACAAGAACGGGATTTTCCTAGTAGCGCCGGGGTTTCGGGATGATGCCTACTGGAGACCGGAACAATGGTCTGGAAAAGCCCTTTTCGACGGTTTGGCGCAAATTAAGCAACGGTATCGCATCTGTGACCGAAAACTATTGTATTATGGGTATTCCGCCGGAGCGCAGTGTTCCAATCTGTTCGCGGCATGGAAACCGGACCGGACACGGTGCTGGGTCTCCCACGCATGCGGTGTTTTCCACGAGCCGAAAACCTCCATGCGGAACATACTGGGAGTCGTGACCTGCGGAGACGCCGATGCATACCGCTATATTCTCGGCAGGAGGTTTGTGGAAAGATACAAACGGATGGGGGCAGTGATTATCTGGAGGTCGTTGCCGAACATCCCGCACATATTGACGGGAAGATCCGTCCGACTCGCCCAGGCGGCTCTCTCGTACAGTGACAAGCTGTATGCGGACGATCTGACTCGTGGCAGCGCAACTCTCCGTCTGCCGGAAAAACCCGTTTGCCTGTTTGTGGGCGATGATGCAGAAACCTGTTTCTATCCGGCTGACTCCGTAGAGGCCAGCCATATTCCACCGGAGGACGCGGTTGATTTGCCGACAAAGGAAATCGCGGAAGCCTGGGGATTCCCCGGCAAGACGGGGACCCAATGATGGAGTTCACCTGGCATGGACTTGTCCGTCACGGTTTCGGCTTCTACAATCCGAACCACGCGGCGGCATTTCTGAATGTCCTGATTGTTTTCGCATACGGCGCATTCGGATTTTCCGAGAGAATTCGTCCGAAGATTCTTCGCCGTGCAGCAAAAACCGCCATCTTGCTTGGCGGGATCTGCCTTGTTCTCGCGCTTGTCGCCACCTATTCACGTGCAGGCATTCTGGTTTTCCTTCTTTGTATGTCATTTTTGCTGGCAAAGGGAAAAAAGAAGAGCCGGGGCGTGATTCTTTCCGGTACTGTGATTGTCGTTTTCTTCTGTATTCTTTTCGGTCTTCACAGAAGATTCATGATGGACGATTCAGTCCTTCATAGGTTGGATATCTGGCTTGCGGGATTCCGATTACTCCGTGCCAATTTCTGGAACGGGGTCGGATTCGGGAATTCCGGGCTTGTCGCCAGCGTCTGGATGCTGCCGTCCGGAATCGAATGCAGGACGCTAGTCAATGCGCCCTTGACGTTGCTGGTCGAAAACGGATGGAGATTCGGCCTGTTCTGGATTCCGCCAGTCTTGTATGCCTTGTTTCACGGATATTCAAAAAGCATTCCCTGGTGCGCGTTTGCAGGATTGCTTCTTTCCTCGTCGGTTTCTTCTGTCTTCGACTTCGGCGTTCTGCTTGACTTTCGAGACTTTGGAAGTATGGGAATAGGAAATTTCCTCTTGTCATGGCTTTTGTTCCTTGTCTTTCTGACAATGGCGATCATTTTGGTTCGGGGATGTTTTTCCCCTCGCGCGGCGGTTCTCGCAACAGGGACAACAGTTTTCATCTTCCTCTGTTTCGGGGTAATCCCACCCGATTTGAAAACTCCCATCATGATAGACCGTCTAGCAATAATCGGATGCCAAACGAACACCGTAGTTTACCATGACGGGAGCAAACCATTGCGGCAGATAGTGTCGCGTTTGTCGGAAGATGTCTTTCCTCGAATCCCCTATTCCGTCTCAGGATATCAAATCCCGCTGGACGGCAGTCTGGACGTGCCAACAATGTCAGCAAAATCGGATTTGACCATTTTGTGCGGCGCCTGTGTTGAATTCTCCGAACGGATGGACGGCAATCCGATCATCGTTGTTGATCCTCCTGATCTGCCTTTTCGATCTGTCCATGTAAAACAGATTTTTCTCCCGCCGTTCCGTTCATACCCGGTTGTAGAAGCTTGGGCAACTGAACACGGCATTCCTGTCACAAGATGAGGTTACTGTGGACGGGCAATCAGGCGGAGCAGGCGGAGGAGTTCGCTCATGCCCCAGGCCTGGGCGCTGCAACCGCGCGCGAGGTGCGGGGCGTCGCCGTCGCAGATCTCGGGTACCTGGCAGAGGCAACCGCTGTTCAGCAGTTCCACGGAGGAGGCGAGCAATGATCCGGCGACCGGCTTGGCGCGCTTGCCATACACTTTCAGGAGCGCTTCGGCATAGAGCGGGAAGGGCCAGGTCCACGCCGTCCCGTTGTGGTAGGCTGGCTTGCGGCGGGTGTCCTCGTCCCCGTTGTACACGCCGCAGTACGGCGCGTAGGGTTGGTTCAGCAACACGCCGTCGCGCCACACGCCCATGTTGCAGCGTACCGGCGCATCGGCGAGCGACCGGATCGCACCCGGCACCAGCAGTTGCTCGCAGACGGCGACAATCTCCTTCGCCAGCTCCGCCGGCACCGCATCCAGCGAGACGGCGAGCAACTGGTTGCTCCGAATGGCGTCCTCCAACTCCGCCTGTTTCGCGGGTACGCCCGGCTTGGCACGCAGGCAGTCCGCCAGCCCGCCTTCCGGCATTCGGAAATAGCGGACGAAGGATTCCGCGGCCCGGTCACGCAGTGACTGGAACCCCGGATCAATCCGCGTGGCGACCAGACGCAACGCGGCAAGCCACAACGCCTGAATCTCGACGGGATACCCTTCCCTCGGCGTACCGGCGGGATAGTTGGTGTCCATCCAGGTGAAGTGGGGCGGCGAGAAAACCAGTCCGCTCTCCGCATCCATCTTCACGCCGTTCGCCGTGCCGTCACGCAGACTCTGCACGATGGAGAGGACGACCTGCCGGATGGTGCGTCCCGGCTTTACCTGTTGCGAGAGCACGGCATTTTCACCGAGTGCGCGAATCAGATCTTCGACAACCACGCAGTACCAGAGCGGCGCATCGGAGGTATCCCAGTTCCCGACCGTCGTACCGTGGATGATATTCGGCAACCTGCCGCCATCCTCGAAACGCCCGAATTCGCAGAGGATCTGCATCGCATCCTCCGTGCGTCCGTCCGCAACCAGTCCGCGAAGGACGATGAGCGTGTCGCGTCCCCAGTCGAGGAACCACGGGTAGCCCGCAATCACCGTCTTCAGGTTGTCACGCTTGACCAGGTAGAGATCCATCGCACGAGAAACCGCGTCGGCAAGCGGCAGGGTGTCGGGAGCATCCGTTTCGCAGACGGTTGCGGAACGCCGCCGGAGCCGCGTCGGTTTTTCATCTGAGTTGCCGACATCCGTCGTTTCGTCCTTCTCCTCGGCGCACTCCCCTGCCCTCATCGTCACGGAGGAGGCGTCGGCGAGAACGACCTCGAACCAGCCGGGCGAGAAGAGGTCTCCCGCCGCGTCGAGTCCGCGTTCCGCCTCTTCCGGATGCGGCACCTGATAGCTCCACTCCGTCTCCTTGTGGAAGTTTCCGTCTGAGACCTCCATCGTGACGCCCGCAATCCCGTAGGGCGCGAACCGGAAACCGTTGCCGTCCGCAAGCGGTTGCGTGGCGGCGGGGAACTGGTCTTCCGCCCCCTGATACGCCTTGGTCGGCGTATGGAAGGAACGCCACTCGATATCGGGACGCAGAATCAAGCGGATGTCGCCGGTCTTTTCCAGCGCCCCGTCCTCGTCCGTGGCGGGGCGCGAGACGCGCAACGCGGCAACATTCCGGAGCGGCATCAGCTCCAGACGGAAACGGAGCGGAACCCACTTGCCCATTCCGCACGGGACACGGAAAAACCATTCGGCGAAACGCCCCGCCGGATCGGCGGCGAATCGCACGAGACAGCTTTCGTTCACTTCGTTGGAAAAACCGTTGTAGCGGACCCATGCGCGGCAACGCGACCAGAAGACCGTCTTATCGACGGGCACGTTCGGATCGAGGTTCAGCGCCAGGAGGCAGTCGTACTGGCTGCGGACCGTTCCCCAGGAGGCGCGGACGTAGGCCATCGCCCCCGCCCCGTTGCTCAACACGGCGTGAAGCGGCGTGAACGCGCGGGGCGGTTCGCCGAAGACGGAAGACGCGCGGGTACAGAGCGCGGAGTCATGCCGCACGGCCTTGCCGCCGACCGAGGTCAGGACACGCGCGCGCTTCAGCGGTGGCAACACCAGCAGTTCGGATTCCGTCCGTTTCACACCCGCCGGCGTGTAGGCGCAACAGACGAGCGTCCGCCGTTCCGCACAGGTACCGTCCAAGTCATCGGCATAGGGGGCGACCGGCAACAGCACATGCCAAGCCTGCGGCAGGTGTGCCGCCTTTTTCGGATTTACCGTTCGGACAGATCCCTCGTATGCCAGCGTTCTGCCGTCGGCGGAACGGATCGTAAGGTGGAACGGATGGTCGGCAAAGACGCGCAGGAAGTTGCCGTGGGGAATCATCACCTGCCGCCGCGTGTCGAGCGGCCAATGGAAGGTCGTGGTCGTACAGGCATCCGCCTCCGCGCACCGCAGGCGCTGGAGTTCGGCGCGACGCCGCGTCACCACGTCCGGTTCCAAATCTTGATTCGGGGAGAGGTTCAGGAACATGCGCAAATCCTCACGACGCGGTGTGAGGCAACGCACCTGCCCCGGCTGGAGTTCCATCTCCGAGCACGAGAACGGTTCCGCCTCGGCGTGATCCGTGCATTCGAGCAGATCGAACACGCCCTCGTTCGCGGGGAACGCGGCGGCATCCCACGAGACGCGAACGGGGTGAACGGTATCGAGGTTGACAAGTACAAGCAGGTTGTTCCGGGAGTCCGCCGTTTCGCGCAACACGGCAATTCCTTCGCCGCCGCACGTCTGGATGGGGCGGAGGCGCGTGTGCGGTCCGAACGCGGGATGGGCCATGAGCAGGAGGTTGATCCGTCCAAAGAGACCGACCAAGTTCGGCATCGCGTCCCAGTTGAGGGAAGAGGCTCCGTGTACATCGATCTTCTCCGTCGCCAGCCATTCGACGCCGTTGGCGATGCCGAACGCGCCCTGGTGCGAGAGCAGAGCGGCGAGCAGGACGCGCATCCGGGCGAAGGTTTCGCCGCTGGCCGCCAACCGGTTGTTGTCATGCGTTTCCGCAAAATGGATGAGCGGTCCGCACCGTTCGGAGAGTCCGATTTCCTGCGGCAGGTAGTTGTCCATCGCTTCGCGACGGTAGGTCTGGAAGAGTTCAGAATAGGCCCAGTTCAAATCGGACTCTTCCAGCAGACGGCGCGTGGTTTCGACCGGACCGCCCAGTCCCTCCAGCAGGAAGACCGTGTCCGGATACTCCTCGCGGACGCGCGCGACGATGTAAGTCCAGGTCTCGACGGGAATCATGTATCCCGCGTCGCAGCGGAATCCGTCCACCCCCTGACGGCACCAGTAGAGGAAGACCTCCGCCAAATACGCGCGGAGTTTCGGGTGGCGGAAATCCAGTTCCACCAGATCCGCCCAAGTCACGCCCCAGGCGCCGGGCGAGACGAACTCGCCGTTCGCGGCGCGACGGTACCATCCCGGATGGTGTTCCTGCAAGACGGCAGACCACCCGGTGTGGTTGGCGGGAATGTCGAGATAGAGGAATCCCGCACGGGCGTGTACCGCATCGATCAGTTCATGCAGCTGGTCCAACGGAGTTGCCGCCTTGTCGAAAACCGCGAGTTCTGGGTTGACGGCGAAGAAATCCAGCGAGGCGAAGGGGCAGCCGAAACGTCCCATCCGCGCATAGACGGACGGCACGGGATGGATCGGCAAAAGCTGGATGATGCGGAAGTGCATCGTGTCCATGATCATCGGCAACTGGGCGATCAGGTCACGGAATGTCCCGGACGGCGGAATCACCGTGTAGCCGCAACGATCCAGCACAGCCTCTTCTTCCCGCAGGAGCGCGGTGCGCGGGTTCTGGTAACGGGCGGGACCGAACTGGCGGACGAACGCGGTGTACATCGTGTTCGCGCAAACGGTATGGACCGGCTCGACCTTGACCCGGATGTCCTCGCCTTCCGGCCATTCGGGAGTTGCCGCCCCGTCCGGAAAGAAACAGGCCTTGCCCTGAAAGATGCCGACCTCCAGCAGCGGGACGAGGACGCGGAAGAGACCGGGAGAGACCTCCCGCATCGGGATGTCGTGCCAGTCGCGCGCCAGAATGGGCGTTCCCGTTTCCGTCTGCGCGATCACCTCGCGTCGGTGGATCGAAGCCCGCCCGATATTCGTGCGGAAAACGGCGCGACCCGCGCGCGCCTGCTCCAGTTCCAGCGAGATCTCCAGTTCATCCCCCGCCCACCTCAACAGTTTACTTCCAACCGCAGGAAAATGCTTCATCGTCTCATCAACCCGTATCCCATGCCTTAACTACACAACCTTAGCAATCGCAAAACATCCGGGCACCCGTTTCCTTGACCCAAAAACGCACAAAAGATCGTGTACCCCTCGAAATCCATATCAAGCCAAAAACCTGTACATTGCCACAATTGCTACACTGCTGCGACAGTATGGTTTGCGTATGTATCCCATGTCGGTTCGTAATTCGCGTCAGCCTGATTCCCCCACATAGCCCATCCGTCGCGGTCACCACGAGCAAACAGCTCAAGGTATGGTCCCGGTGAACACGCCTCTATGATCGCAACCATCTCGTCGGGCTTTCTACTGTGTTCACGCTTCATCGTCCGTATGAGATTAACCTGCGAGCGAGCCGGGGCAAGCGTCCTATTGTTTCCACCTCTTACCCCAAAAAGCAACACCTCCGTGACATTCCGGAAATAGAACCCGACCCCGCGTCCATCTGGCTGACCGTCATGACGTATTTTCTCCCAAATAATATTCGTCTTGTACTCGAACCCCCATGACCGCATAACATCAAGCCCGTCAGGAAGCAACGCATTCGGGACCCACAGATAAAGATGGCTCTTAATAGCGGCCAACTCGCAGACTGGCAACGCCTTGATATCGGCAATCGTCATCGTCTGGTACCTCGTGAGTCGTTTGTGTTCCGGTGCGACTTTTCCCGTCCTGTTTTGGAACTGCCAAGGCGGATCAGCGTAAATCGTGCTGAACAGACGTCCATGAACAAATTGCCGAAGACTCGTGATCGTGTTTTCAAGTAAACTCATTTCACCATCCCTCCACGCAGACCTTCTTGATGCCGACGGCGAGAATTGGACATCCGCCATTTCGACGCGCTTTCAGCCGATATAACAGTTTTCCCATCCATGTCGTCGAAGCACCGTATTTCGACATGACGCCCTTTTCGCGAAAGATGTCATTCAGTTCCTCAGACCGCGTGACAATAACGCCGACATCGATCAGTCCGCAATCGAAATACGTTCTCATCGCGAGCAGATCACGGTCAAAGGTTTGATCCTTGCTATTCCATTCAAGGTCAAACGCAACCTTATTCTTCACAAAATCGATATTGTGTCCATCTATGAACCCGCGAATCGTCCTCTCGTCAAATGGCGTATCGGAAAACTGTCCCCGCTTGCGTTCGGAACGACGTGGGAAAAGCTTTATCAGGAGGTCGCCGGTAATGCGGATTTCACGCCACCCCTTCGGGTATAAAATGTCATCTAATCTTTTGGGGATTGGGCTTTCGTCCCCCCCCGCCTTCATGATGTCATCAACATGGATGGTCAAAGCCCGAAAACACTCCTCCAGATCAGACCACTCCTCTTTACAGGACTGGATCAAAATCTCGAACGCATGCCCGAAATTGTAGAATTCGAACTTCGCTTCAATTTCAGGCGACAGCACCCCTGTAATCTTGGGAAGCGGTTCTTCCCCTGCATCTTGTATTGTCTTCTCCGATTTCATCGTACCAATTCCCTAACAAACGGTGATTTTATCAAATATCTGGACAGGTTGGCAAACCGAATTTAGTTCCATCGCAAGTTGGGGGTGAGAGCTATTGCCCTGCCACCGCACTTATAAGCCTCCCGCTCACGCCATGCGCGAGTGATTCAATTCGAATGACTTCATTGATTTTTGGGAAGTTATAGACGAGTTGGCGAGTTTGGCGTGTTAAGCCGGTTCAGCGTGTTAAGCATTGTGGACGCGACAGGGCACGAGACAAATTTACCCTTATTTCCATTCCCACGAGAAGAGCGGGCGACTGGCTTATCTTCTAGCTTCTAAGGATGCATCCGTTCTTGATCACACGGACGCGACGAAGCGCGTCCCTCCCATTTTGCGTTCTCTGCATGGGGCAATCTTACAGTCTTACGTTCGCTTCTCAGCCTTTCAGCCGCGCTTCTCAACTGGCACGAAACACCCTATTGCCCTCTTCTTGAGTTCCGTGTATTCCGTGGTTTACTTGGATTTTTTCAACGGAGGAATCTTAGGGACAAATGTGATTCGCTACCGGACTTTTGCGGAAGAGGCCTCTTTCTGGATCTTCTGCAGTTCCTGCTTGTCGAAGTCAGGCAGTTCGCTCTGTTTTCCCTCCACCTCGCGCAACAGAACGCGCGCCTGTTCGATCTCGCCTTTCTTCAGCAAGACGCGCGCCAGCGTGATCTGCATCCGAAGGTCTCCCCCGTAGAGTTCGATCGCCTTGCGCACGTTCGCCTCCGCCTCGTCGAGATCCTTGCCCTGCGCCAACTGGATCGCGCCGAGCGTTTCCCATGCCACGTAAAGTTTCGGGTTCATCTCAACGGCCTGATGCGCGAACTTCTCCGCGTCCGCGTAACGCTGGATACGCTGCAACGTCTCCGCCAAGTCGTTCAACGCCTCCGGGGTGGGTTTCGTAGCCACGCTGCGGCGCAGGAAGTCCTCCGCCTCGCCGTAGTCTCCGCGCTGCAGGCGAATGGACCCCATGATGTAGTTCGCTTTGGCATGGTCACGGTTCATACGCAGGATCTGACGCGCGTGCAGTTCCGCGTCATCCTGGTCGTTCAACTCCATATCCAGTTCCAGAATCCGGTCCTGCAACATCAGGTTCTTCTCCTCGGCAAGATCCAGCGCACGGATGAACCCGCTTCTCGCCTCGCGGCGGAACGCCTTGCCCCGCTCATCCGTCGGCCCGAGTTTCTCGCACCGCTTGAGCGCCAGCTGTGCGCGCGTCAACTGGATGAAGTAATTCTTGTCGCTTCCGGCAATCGTCTCCATGCGCGGCAACGTGACCTTCTCCACATCCTCAATCTCACCCTGTTGGATCTGCACCACGGCGAGCATACCCCACGCCTTCAGGTTGCGCGGTTGCAAATCCGTCGCCTCCTGCAAGGCCATGCGAGCCTTCTCCAGATCGCCGTTCATCAGATAGACGGTCGCCCATTCGATTCCCAACGTCCCCTGAGGTGACGACTCCTTCGAAATCTTGTCCAACCAGGAGGAGGCCTGTTCCGGCGCACCTTTCTGCATGGCGAGACGAGCGAGACCGAGAAGTGCGTTCTTGTCTTTCGGATCGTTTTCCAGCACACCCTTGTAGAACGCCTCCGCCTTGTTCCTGTCTTCTGGTTTGGACGAGACGGAGAAGATACTGGCGGCAAGCAACCCGATCCCGGTCTTGTTATCGCTCTTCGGCATCAGGCGGTAGGCGTTCGCCAGCCCCTGTTGCGCCGCTCCGGTTTGCCCGGAAAGCGCCCAGCCCGCACCCAGCTTCGCGAAGAGTTCAGGAGAACGGATGTACCCGTAGGTACGTGACAGCGAGTAGAGCGGGTACTTGCGGGATTTGAGGTTGGTGATGAAGTCCCTCACCTCACGAGTGACCACATCCTTCTTCACGCTCGCGGCCGCCACGGGGAACTGGTCTTCGCGACGATTTGCCATGATGCAGCGGTTGAAGAGTGCGGAGATATTGTCCGGGTCAATGTGCTCAAGCACCTCGCAGTAAACTTTATACGCTTGCTCGTCGAAAGCCGCCGCTTTTTCCTGCGCCTCCGGCGCCTTTTCCTTGCGGAGCTGCAACGCCAGATCCTCCATCATGAATCCGAGGTTGTTCGCCACAAATCCCATGCGCGTGCGGATCGCGAACCGCAGAACATCAACCGGATCCTCGATGACCCGGCGCGCGGAAAGCAACGGATCCATCTTTTTCCAGAATGCCTGATAGTCTTCCAACAGCGGCTTGTCGGCGAACGGCCTAATGCTGCGAACGCCGCCGAAGAAGAGATATTCCGGAACGGGCTGGATGTTCCCGCCGTACCACAGATCGGGGAAGCCCGCGAACGCGACCTTGTTCTCGATCTCTTTATCCGTCGCCAACCAGTCTTGCAGGAACGGCAGGATGCCGAGTCCCTCCAGCGTGTGAGAGATTCTCTTGAGTTCTTTTTCAGGAACCGCTTTCTTTTCCACAACGAGTTTCGACAGCGACTTCCAGTACGGTTGATCCATGTCGTTCTGGAGACAGATGAGATTCAGCTCGCGTCCCTGTTCTTTCGCCAGCACCTGCAAATGCGCGTCGAGCAACCCATCCGTGACGAACCAGGTACGTGATCCCAGCCGGGACAGAATCTCGGATGCGCACAGGTCGGCGAAGGCGCCGTAGGACCCACGACATTCCACCGCGTTCGCCAGCGAGGCGAGGCACACAAGTGCCGCCAAAGGATACGCCAGCAGCAGCCCCAGCCAGTCACCGGCTTTCTTGGTGATCGAAGTAATCTCCGAACCGCGCTTCGGACGCTTCACCTTGAGCATCAGGTACCAGTAGGCAACCAGATACCCCGCCGTCATCGCCAGCATGGTGTAGGAGGCAACCGGCAAACGCCCCATCGGACGAACCAGTGCCCACGGGGAGATCGGAGCATTGGCAAGTCCCAGCACGACGAGAATCGTCATGGTGAGATGCAGCAGATAGTTACTCCACGAACGCTCGTTGTTCAATGCCCGGAAGGCGGCAAGCAAACAGGCCGCGAACGGAACGAAACCGGTGAGCAACAGGATGAGCCAGCTTACGCGGGGGAAATAGGAATGCAGGATATCGAGGTTCGCATTGACGACGCCTTTCACCACAACCATCGTGTTGACCAAACCGAGCGTCTCACCGTTCGCCTTCCAGAACGAGCGGGCCGACCACCAGAATCCGATGGACGCAACCAGAATTGTGACCAACAGAATCTGTGTAACGCGCCCGAGCGAGAGGTCATGGTTTTTCCACAGCACGCCGACCAACGCCGCGACCAGAAGCGGCGTGAGAGGAATGAACAACACGGACTCACACAGTCCCAACCCATACACGAAAGCGAAGAGGAAGAGAAGCCAGAGCCGTCCCCTGATCGGCTCATGGTCATCGCGCTGGTTCCCACCATCATCTTGTGCGTACAGCGCAAGCAACACGCCGCACAGCAACGCAAGAAGGATTTCAAAGCTCTGGTACTGCAACCGGATCGCCGTCTGCCAAATCGGAGCGGAGAAGAGAAACGCGATGGAGGAAATCGTCGCCGCGAACGTCGCGACACGCGGACGGAAGTCGATCGAGTACTCTTCCGAAATCGTGTTCTTGATGAAGGTGTGGACAATCCAGTAAATCAGACCCGCTGAAATCGCCATGCACAACGCACTGAACAGGTTCAGGCGAAGCGGCAGCGAGAAGATGCCCAAACCAGACAACCCTTTCACGAACCAACCCCATACGGGGTGCAACGGAAGTGCCAATGGCGCAATCCCACTATACTGCGCGACCAGACTCGCTGACTCACCCGGATACAGCCCATGCGAGACCGTCAACGCATAGATGAAGAACGCCAACACCCCCAACCCGATCGAGATCAGCAGGTCCAATTTGTTCTTGAGTCCATCCAACTTCATACCGGAATCCTTCTGCTTCAGTTTATCCAAATCCGTTCAGCATCAACCACAACAGAAGCAGAATACCTTATTTCACCTGTTTTCGCAAGACCGAAATGCAAGAAACCTGCAATCGGTCAGCGGTAGTGGTATATCTGCCTGCGGCGCTAAACACAGAGATTGGGAGACGCCGCGGTGACACGGAGATGGTATTGAAGATGTGTTCTCGTAAATGCTTCATCAAACTCCTTGTCCCCGTGAAATCTCCGTGTTGCCCCGGCAGGCCCTGGGCGCATCTCCGTAATTCAACAAGAGCCCGTGGTGCTCAAACACGGAAATTTTCGTGTCACAGTCTCACGCAAAGTCCGCGAAGTCGTCGATGATTCCCTCCGTTGCGAACGTGGCGGACTTTGCGTGAGGTTGAATCTTCGCGTTTCGCTATCGTAGGCATCTACATGGATCACGGTGAAAAACGCAGATGCGCCCGCAGCCCCTTCGTACTGACCGATTACAAGAAACCTTCTTGTTAGAACAGGTGCTTCGTCCCCGCGTGTGAAGCATTGCGGTCGCGACGGAACGCGCCCCTCCCCATCTCTGCGTGAGGTAATGAAACGGCGGATATTCGCCACGACTTTCCGACACGCGCCCGTCGCACGTCCCTATCTAGCCACCTGCCACCTGCCACTAGCCACCAGCTACCAGAAGCCGTAGGCATTCTGGTGGAGTACGTAGATGCCGAGGAGGGTGTTGGTGGTACCATGCGCCAGGGCACAGCACCAGATGTCGCCGGTGCGGACGGCGAGCAGTCCGTACACCAGTCCCGCCAGCGCACCGGCGAGCCAGCGGTCGTGCTCGAAGGCGAAGACCGCCAGCACGATGCAGAACGCCCGTGCGTCGAACTTCGCCAGACGCACTTTCCAGAACGCTGAGTCCTGAAGCCAGCGGTAGAGGAATCCGCGAAAGAAGAACTCTTCCGCTGTGGCGATCACCACACCCGATCCGAAGAGTTTGGCGAGCGCGAGTCCCCACCCTGCCTCCTCCACGGAGTACGCCCAGCTGAGGTGGCCGGGCGGCAGTTCCGGCGCATAGGAAGGGAATGATCCAGGCATCATCACCAGCCATTTGTAGTAGAATCCCTGAAAGCGGGGAAGGGCACGGGCGACGAAAGGAGTCTCCGGCAGAATCCAGAGAACTGTCACCAGCACGCCCGCCGCAATCGCCAGCGGCAGGTGACGCACCGAGAGAGACGGGTAAATCCGCCACGGGCGGTATGCGAGAAAAAGAGCGAGGCAGGCGACACTCTTGACGGCGTAGCTCCACGGATAGAGCTGGCGGGGACACCATCCCGCCCCCTCCAGCAACTGCAACAGCAGGATCACGCCGATCCAGAGGAAGAACGGGATCGTATGTCCGTCACGCGCCGCCAGAAGCTGCCGCCGCATTAACGATCCCCCCACGCATCCAGCTGCTCGCGTGTCGGTGCCTGCACCACCTCAAAGAGACGCCAGAGTCCGAAATCCTTCAGGAAGATCAACCGTTCCAGCCCCAGCTTGTAGATCTTCGGATAACGCCAATAGACACTCTCCGTCCATGTCAGGTATTCCGGACGCGGCAACAGCAGGAAGAGACGCTGCCCCTTGTAGGCGTACTTCAGATCCGTGATGTGCAGATCCAGGTTGGCGGTGAACATCGGGTTCTGGTTACCCTCCAGCAGGCGCAACCCCGCGTATCCTTCCACGAAGACCCGTCCGTAGGGCGTCTCCGCCTGGACGCACGCGGCGACATTCGACAGAATCTCGGCGGGCGGAATCTGAACAGGGGGTACGACACCCGCCTCTTCCGTCTCTCGGGATTGCGGACGTGCCAAATCCTGACGCAGTTGCGTGAGCGTTTCCGTCCGGACGGAACGGAAGCAGAAGAGGGCGTCACCCAACACCAGCATGTTCATCAGCATCCAGACGCCAACAGCGTACAGCGTTGGCAGCCAGCCAAGCAGTACCCAGGCGAAGAAGCGGCGACGCGTCTCCTCGTGGAAGAGCGCGACGAGCGGCAGCAGCACCAGCGTCAGCGCGATCGGAATCAGGAAGTAGATGCCGCAGAGCAGGAGCAGCGCGGCACAGGACGCGGCCTTCACCAGATGTGTCGGCGAATTGACGATGCGTCCGCCGACCTTCATGCCGCAGACGCTCCAGCCGACGAGTCCGGTCAGGAGTCCGGAGATCGTCGCGACATAGAACCACCAGAGAACGATGGCGGCGAGTTGCGCGGCGGTCGTCGGGGAACAGAGCCACGCGAAGGGGAGGTAGATCAGCGTGGGCAGGGGCGCGTGCCAGCAGGAGCCGACCAACGCCTGACGTCCCTGCGTCGAGCCGGCGATCAGCTCTTGGCAGATGCCCGCCAGCGTCCCGTCCGGAACCCCGAACCGAACCGCCAGGATGTACCCCAGCACGAGGGGGATCAGATAACGAAGTTTGCTCATGACGATTTCCCCTGATGCGTGGTCTTCTCCCACACGAATGGTGCGCGGAAGAACTGGATGAAGGCGCGCCAACCGCTGTAACTCATCATCGCCCAGTAGAGCGGCGAGAAGAGCGCGCAGAGCATCAGCCCGTCACGCTTGCGCGCGCAGCAGCCGAGCAGGTTGACGTAGATGAAGACGAAGTTGCCGAGGAAGAGGCAGAACGCGCCCATCGCGAAGACGGGACCGGGGAAGAGCACGTCCGCGCCGACCGGCTGCACGAAGAACCAGATCAGCGTCATGATCCAGAAGATCGGGTTGACCAGCGCGGAGAAGACCACGCCGCCGACGAGCAACTGGTAGTGGAGGAAGTTGATCAGGCCGAGGTCGCGCAGGAGGCGGAATGGGTTGCGCATGTGGACGAACCAGGTCTGGATGTATCCCTTCTGCCAGCGCGTGCGTTGTTTGATCCACGGCCAGAAGCGGCAGCAGGCCTCCTCCCACGTGGTGGTGTCAAGCATCCGCGTGGAGTACCCCAACCGCCCGATGCGGATGCCGAGGTCGCAATCCTCCGTCACGTTGTAGGCGTCCCATCCCATCAGTTCGCGCAGGGCCGCCGTCTTGAAGTGGTTCGAGGTGCCGCCCAACGGGATCACCGCGTGGAGCGCGGCGAGCCCGGGCAACTGAAGATCGTACCAGACGGAATACTCCGCCGTGAACCACTTGGAAAGGAGGTTCTGTCCGGCGTTGTAGAAGTTCAGGCAGGACTGGATGCAGACGACGGACTCGGGCGATTTCTCGAACGCCATGACCGCCTTTTTCAGCTGGTCCTTCTCCGGCATGTCCTCGGCGTCGTAGATGACGAGGTACTTGCCCCTTGCGTAGGCGAGACCGATGTTGCAGGCCTTGGGCTTGGTACGCGGGAAGGAGGGCGGGATGCGCGTGACGCGGAAACCGGGCGGCATGGTCAGCCGGGCGGCGGCCTCCAGGGTGGCGTCGTCGTCGGCCTCCAGCAGGAACTGCACGTCCTTGCGGTCACGCGGGTAGTCCATCTCGTCGAGCGACTTCAGAATCTGCGGCAGCGTCTCCGGTTCCTTGTACATCGGCACCAGCACGGAGAAGATCGGCCACTCGCGTGGTTCCTGCGCCTGGATGTCCTCCTCGGAAAAGCGGAAGGAGGCGCGGGACGACGCCGCGCCGCGCAGGATCAGGAACTTGTAGAGCGTGACGATGATGTAGATCACCGTGCAGACGGCGATCGCCAACTGCGCGGCTTTCACCGGACGGTAGTAGAACGCCGCCGCCGTTCCGCCGACGAAGCAGAGCATCAACAGTTTCTGCCAGAGGGTGAGCGGTTTGACGGCGCTCCAGTCTGGGCGCTTGTGCGCGAGTTCCAATGGATCGGGTTCGGGTATCATGTCTTTTGCGCGATTTCGTCAATGGCCTTGTTTTCCCCGAAGACCAGCAGTTTGTCGTCGGGCTGAATCACCTCGGCCGCGGAGGGAATAATCAACTCGCGCGGACGGGTCGGGTCTTCTTCCGCCAGGCGGCGGACGCAGAGTACGGTCACGTTGTACTTGTTGCGCACCTGCGCGTCGGCGAGCGACTTCCCCTTGAGCGGTTCCGGCACGTCGATCTCCGCGACGCTGAATCCGTCGGAGATTTCAAGGAGGTCCACCGAACCTTTGGACATCAGGGTCTGCGCAAGCCGCTGGGCGCGGTCGCGGTTGGGATACACGACGACATCCGCGCCCACGCGCTTGAGGATCTTGCCGTGCATCTCCGAGTTCGCCTTCGCGACTACCATCCCGACACCCATTTCCTTGCAGTTCATGGTCGCCATGACGCTGCCTTCCAAGTTGCTCGCAATGGCGATCACCACCACGTCGCATTCCTGGAAACCGGCGTCCTCCAGCGTGTGGATGTTCGTCGCATCCCCTTCGATCGCCTTGGAGACCTCCGTCACACACTCCTGGATGATGTCGCGGTTCTGGTCGATCAGCAACACCTCGGCACCCTTTTCCGCCAGCGCGGAAGCGAGCGACGTCCCGAATGTGCCGGCCCCGATAATCCCGATTCGCTTCACGTCCTCCCCTTCCTTTCGACGCTAGACCTTTGCCAGCGCCTGTTTCAAATCCGTGATGATGTCGTCCGCGTCCTCCAGCCCCACCGAGAAGCGGATCAGATCCGGCGGGATGCCCGCCTCGCGCAGCTGCTCGTCGGTCAGTTGCCGGTGCGTGTGGCTCGCCGGGTGCAGCACGCAGGAACGGCAGTCCGCCACGTGCGTCACGATCGCGATCATCTTCAGGCTGTCCATGAACTTAATGGACTCCTCACGTCCGCCTTTGATACCGAAGGTCAGCACGCCGCAGGGGAGTCCGCCCTTGAACTGCTTTTGCGCCAGCTTGTAATACCGGTTGTCGGGAAGTCCGGCGTAGTGAACCCACGCCACCTTCTTCTGGCGCTGGAGGAACTTCGCCGCCTTCAGCGCATTCGCGCAGTGGCGCGGCATCCGCAGGTGCAGCGTCTCCAGTCCCAGGTTCAACAGGAAGCAGTTCATCGGCGACGGAATCGAGCCGAGGTCGCGCATCAGCTGCGCCACGCACTTGGTGATGTACGCGCCCTTGCCGAACTGCTTGGTGTAAGAGATGCCGTGGTAAGAGGAATCCGGCTCGGTCAGCCCCGCGAACTTGTCGTGGTATTTTTCCCAGTCGAAGTTGCCGCTATCGACCACCGCGCCGCCGACCTGCGTCGCATGTCCGTCCATGTACTTGGTGGTCGAGTGGACCACGATGTCCGCGCCGAAATCGAACGGACGGCAGAGCACCGGTGTCGCGAAGGTGTTATCGACGATCAGCGGGACGCCGTGCTTGTGCGCGATCTTCGCCATCTTCGCGATGTCCAGCACCGATCCCGCCGGGTTCGCCACCGTCTCGCAGAATAACGCCTTGGTGTTCGGTCGGAACGCCTTGGAAATCTGCGCCTCGCTCGCGTCCTGGTCGATGAACGTCACGTCGATCCCCAGCTTCTTCATCGTCACGGCGAAGAGGTTGAAGGTGCCGCCGTAGATGGCGGAGGCGGAAACGAAGTGGTCGCCCGCCTCGCAGATGTTGAAGACGGAGTAGAACGACGCCGCCTGGCCCGACGAGGTCAGCACCGCCGCCACGCCGCCCTCCAGCGCGGCGATCTTCGACGCCACGCAGTCGTTCGTCGGGTTCTGCAGTCGCGTGTAGAAATATCCCGAGTCCTTCAGGTCGAAGAGCCGCGCCATCGCGTCGCTCGACTCGTACTTGAAGGTGGTGCTCTGGTAAATCGGCACCACGCGCGGCTCCCCGTTTTTCGGCGTCCATCCGCCCTGCACGCAAATCGTATCCAGTTTCATTGTCTCTCTCCTCGTTTAGTTTTCGTTGGAATGCAAACCGCCGGAACCGGCCTCGAAATCAATGCCGCCCTGTTCAATCGGCTGGTCTTTCAGCTTGGAACAGCTCCACACGCAGACGCCGCAGTGTACGCACTTCTCTCGGTCGAACGAGGGAACCCCGTTCTCGCCCGGCGCGATCGCCTGAGCCGAACACAGCTCGATACAGGTTTTCTCGCGGCAACTTGCGCACAGGTCGGGCGCGAGGAAACGCACGTGATCGGCGAAGCCGCCCGCCGCCTGCACCTTGCCTCCCTTGAAGAGCGCGTCCTGCTGCGACATCAGCAGCGTGCCGTCCAGCGGAATCTGCGGCCAGCCGCGCAAGTCCATGATCGCGTCGTGCAACGGCTTCTTCTCCTTCTCGCAGGTCTCCACCGCCTCCTTCAACTTCTCCGCCGTCACCTTGCCGCCAACGAGCGAGTCGAGCGGGCGGACGATCTGGTCGTTCGGCGTCGGCTTGACGTTCAGGTTGATCTTCCCGCCCGTCAGTCCCGTGAAGCCCTCGCCCATCATGCCCTTGAAGAAACTCTTCTGGAAGCCGTCGCGCGCCTTGCGCGCCACTTCCAACTCCTTGTTCTGTCGATCTGCGCGGCGACGCGCCACATACGCCTTCTCCAGCTCCCCCTTCGTGAAGCTGCCGCCCGCCTTCCAAATTTCAATCACCGCCTGCGCAAGAATCACGCCCGTGCGCCAAGCCTCATCGACACCCGAATTCGTCAGCACGTTGGTCGAACCGGAACCCTCGCCGATGCGCGCGAAGCCGTCGCCGCACAGGTACGGCTCGCCGCGAATGCCGCTTTCGAGGAGCGACTTCGCACCCCACGAACGCAGGGTTCCGCCCTGGATGTGCTGCCAGATCGCCGGGTGCATCATCCAGTGCTGGAGGTACCGGTACGAGGTGCGGATCGGCGAATCCCACCACGACGGCACGAAGATGCCCATCGACGCCGTGCGGTCTGGATAGACGTAGAGGAATCCGAAGATTTCCGGTTCCGGGAAGCCGAGCGTGTGGATGACCGTGCCGGGTTTCAGCGTGCAGCTCTCCGGCAACTCCACCACCGCCTTCATGCCTACGGCCCAGTCGTGCTGGTTGTTGCCTTCCGGCAATCCGAAACGCGCGTTCAGCGCACGCCCGACCGCGCCGACCGGTCCGTCCGCCACCACCGTCAACGGCGCGGTGATGTCCATGCCCGGCATATACGCCACATCGGGGTTTCCCTTACGGTCCACCCCCTGATCCGCCAGCCGTACGCCGATCACGCGGTCGCCCTCGAAGAGCGGTGCCGTCACAGGCGTGCCCGGCCAAATCTGCACCAGACCGCTCCCCATCAGCTGCGTCCCCGCCCACGAGAGGAACTGCCCCATCGACATCACCAGCCCCGGCTCTTTCTTCAGGAAACCGGGAATGAACGGCAGCTCGGTGGCGTTCGGCCACTTCTTGCCGAACGGACGCATCATCTTGAAGGTACCGTCCATGAACCGCGTGGAGAAGGTGCGGGTACTCGCCCCCACGTGGTCGAAAAGATACAGCACATGCTCCTCGGTGATATCCGATGCGTTGGGTATCTCCTTCGCGAGATTCACTCCGGGGAAGGACTCGCGGATGGAGCGCCCGCTGGTCACCACGCCGGAGACGCCGAACCCGATGTCGTCCGCGCGCTCGTAACACAGCACCTGCAACGGCATACCCGGCATGACGCGGCTTTCCAGCGCGGGCGTCCCGTCGGGATTGTTCATCGCGGCGGTCAACGTCGTGAGAAACCCTGCCTGAGCCGGTCCGAACCCCACGCAAACGATGTCCGCTTCCATTTTCTGACGTTCAATCTCATTCATCTGTACTGCTTCCTTTTCGCCCAGTATAGCAAAAAACACAAGTCAAAGAAAGCGACTTCTTTCGGTGTGAGGACGAGAAGGGACACAAGGGACGGAAGGGATAAAATGGATTAGCCCATCTCTCACTTCTCAGCCTCCCCGCTTCCCCGCTTTTCAGCTTCTCAGCCTCTCAGCTGGCGTATGGCGCCTTCAGCTGGCGCGAAGCGCCCCACCCCGTCCCGGAAATCATTTGACGGTTCTCCGGAAAGTTGATAGTGTTTTGGCAGTTCAACGATAGGATGTCCTCAAAAAGGCTGTGCATCACGTTGATCCGAAGGAGGAACGATCCACCATGAATGGGAAGAGAGTGATTGGAATGATCTGGGGAGTCGCGGCGATTGCGGCTGCGCCGTTGGCCTTCTCGGCAGAGACGGTTCTTTCGCTGGCTGGCGACTGGCATGTCGCGGGCGAGGGTTTCTCCGCTACCGCGAAACTGCCTGGAACGCTGGCGGCGGCGCATCTCGGAAAACGATGGACGGAACGCGACTTCCAGACGACCATGGACCAGCCGCAGTCCGAGGCGCTCGTGCAGGAGTGGCAGTATGTCGGCAAGGCGACGTGGACGCGCACGGTTGAACTGTCGGCGGCGGATTGCCTCCATCCGCTGGAGTTGTTCCTGGAGCGCGTGATGTGGGCGAGCGAGGCGTTCTGGGACGGCGAGCCGATGCCGGGCGGGGCGCACTCCCTGACCTGTGATTCGCTCGCCACGCCGCACGTCCACGCCCTGCCGCAGGGACGCCTCACGCCGGGCAGGCACGAACTGCGCCTCGTCATCGACAATTCCTGCCGCTACAACTTCTCGCGCCAGTCGCACGCCTACGGTCCGAGTATGCAGGCCGTGTGGAACGGCGTTCTGGGCAAGATCGAACTCCGTCGTGCGCACCCGTTGCGAACGGCGCGCGTCTTCGCCCCCGCACCCGCGAAAAGGCATCTGCGCGTGGAGGTGCCGGACGGCTTCCGCGCCACGCCGGACACGGTTTCCGTCGAGGGGCTGAAAGTCGTCTCCGTCACCGCGTCGCCATCGCCCTTCCGCAGCGGTTTCACGATGCTGGACGCGACGCTTGCCGAGGAACCCGTTTACTGGAACGAATTCCATCCGCAGCTCTACACGCTTACGCTGAAGGACGACAAGACCGATTTCACGCACCGCATCCGCTTCGGGTTCCGCACGGTGGGGCGGGAAGGGCACCTGCTGACGTGGAACGGCGTGAAGATCTTTACGCGGGGCAACGTGGAGAACGCCAACTTCGCCAAAGACGGAATTCCGTGGATGGAGGAGGCCGAGTGGCGGCGCGTCTTCCGTACGCTCCAGAAGGAGGACGGCGTGAACGCCATCCGCTTCCACACCTGGTGTCCGCCCGAAGCCGCATTCCGGGCAGCGGACGAGTTGGGCATCCTGATGCATCCGGAAGCGGGAATCTGGACGGACGGGTGGATGGGCGAAGGCGACGAGGTGGGCAACGGCAAGCCGGTGGACGGGTTCGTCCAGCGTGAGCTGCGCGCGATCGCGGACGCCTACGGCAACTCGCCGTCGTTCGCCTCGCTCACCGTCGGCAACGAGTTGGGCAACTCCAACTTCGAGACGATGGGGAAGTGGGTGGCGGAACACAAGAGATACGACCCCCGCGCACTGTGCTACGCCTCTTCCGCGCGGAAGCTCACGCCGGCGGACGACTTCTCGCTCTCGCACGTGGTGCCAGGCAAGGGACTGGCGCGCGAGAAGCTGATGCCGCGGACGGACTGGGACTACGAGGACATCTACTCGGCGGCGAGGATCCCGACCGTGGCGCACGAGATCGGGCAGTGGCCGGTGTATCCGATTTGGGACGAACTGTTCGCACCGTTTACCGGCACGATGCGCCCGTGGAACCTCACGCGCCACTACGACACGGCGGCGGGTAAGAACACGCTCCGCTTCCAGCGCGAATACCACGCCGCCTCCGCGAAGCTGAACCGCCTCATCTACAAGGAGGAGGTCGAGAGTTTCCTGCGCACGCCGTCGTGCGCGGGGCTTCAGCTTCTGGAGGTTCAGGACTACACGGGACAGGCCGAGGCGCTCGTCGGCTGGCGCGATCCGTTCTATGCGCTCAAGACGGGATTCCAGGGACTGGCGCCGTTTTCGACGGTGTGGGGGCCGATTTGTTATCTGGCGCGTTTCCCGCGCTTCATGTATGTTGTCGGCGAGACATACCGCGCCGAACTGGAAATTCGGAACCTCACGGAGAAGCCGCTGGCGGCGGGGACGGCGTTTCCGTACGAACTGTGCGGCAGAAAGGGCGAGGTCAGGCTGGCGGAGTCGATTGCGCCCGGCGAGGTGAAGAAGGTCGGCGCGGTGGAATGCGCGGTTACGGCAGAAATGGCGAAGGCCCGCCAGACGCTGCGCTTCGGGTGCAACGAATGGCACTTCTGGGCGTATCCGCGCGAAGAACGGTGCGCCGCGCCTGCGGGCGTCGTCGAGACCGGCGACCTCGCCGCGATGAAGTCCGCGCTGGCGGACGGCAAGACGGTTCTGTACTCCGGCCCGAGCTTCCAGTCGGCGAAAGGGATATTCAAGTCCGTCTATTGGAGCGCGCGCTGGTTCCCCGTGGCCAACACGACGGCGGCGGCCTTGGGGACGTGGTTCGACGTGAAGCATCCCGTGCTTTCGGGGTTTGTGACGGACGCGTTCACGGACTGGCAGTGGTACTCGCTCGCGCAGGGTGCGACAATCCATGCGCTCAGGGGAATGCCGGAGGCGTTTCGCCCGATTGCGCTCTCGGTGAACGACTTCCACTTCTCGGACCTGACCGCGACCATGTTCGAGGTGCTGGTCGGGAAAGGGCGTCTGTTCGTCTGCGGGTACGACCTGACGCAAGAGACACCCGAGTCGAAGCGGTTGCGGGCGAGCGTGTGCGCGTACCTTTCGGGTGCGCCCGCGCCGAACACGGTGCGGATGCCGGAGAGCTGGCTTGCGGAGGAGTTCGATGCCGTCAAGGCGCCAGATTTCTCCAGCGGCGCGGTGTATGACGTCACGACCAACTGGACGGGCCGCGCGTTTCAGATGGAGATTCGCGGCGTACCGCCGACCACGGGTGACCTGCATCTCGATCTCCATCTGCCTCAGAACGGGCCGACGACCGGCCGATGCTTTCTGGAAGGGCGCGTGTTCGATACGCCGCTCAAATCGGGGAAAGGCGAAAAGATGCATGTCGCACTGCCGGTGATACGCGAGGATTTCCTCGACGGCCATCTTCAGCTGGAGGTCAATGTCATGACCGGCCATGCACTCGCCATCGACCGGATTCGCATCATCCCGAAAAAATAAAATCGGCAGTTGGGAATAGGGTTTTGTCCCGCGTTGCCCTCCGCACGGAGAGCTGAAAGGGGTACCGCTCGTCAGAGCCGACGGCGTTCTCCCCTCCAGCTGTCCAACACCATTTTCCGGTTGACGATAAAGGGGGAAAGGTTGTACGCTCTCTCGTCAGTTACAGCTGATTGGAAGAGAAAAGGAGTTTCGGAAATGCGTGTCGAATGGAGCGAGGCGGAGGTATCCGTGGTCAATGCGTTGCAGGGTGGATTGCCGCTCGTGCCGTATCCGTTCGAGGAGATCGGACGGCGCTACGGTCTTTCGGGCGAGGATGTTCTCGCGCTCGTTCGGAAACTGAAGGTGGAGGGAAGCTGCCGCCGCGTCGGCGCGATCTTTGACGCGCGACGCCTCGGTTACCGCAGCGTATTGTGCGCTGCGCTCGCCCCCATCTCCGAACTGGATCGTTGCGCCGCACTCGCTTCCGCTTGTCCAGGTGTGACACACTGTTACGAACGCGGCTGGCCGGCAGAGCTGCCGCCCGATTCGCCGGGTGCGCCACGCGGACGTATCTGGCCGAACCTCTGGTTCACATTGGCGACCCCCGCCGAGGCTTTCGATGCCGAAATCGAGCGTCTGCAAGCTGCATTCGGCTCCGTTGAAATTCATGCGCTGCCGTCCCTTCGCCGGTTCAAAATCGATGTCGTGTTCGATCTGCGGACACGGACTCGCGACGAAAAAACCGAACCGCCGACGCGCCGTTCTCCCAAACCGATCTCCGATGACGGATCCGTCTTCGCCGTTACGGATGCGGAACGCGAAATCATCCGGAGTATGCAGGGGGACATGGCGGTGGAAGCGAGATTCTTCGCACCGGTCGCCGCCAAGGTCGGAAGGTCGGAGACGCAGTTGCTCGACACATTGCGCACATGGCAGGAGAACGGCGTGTTGCGCCGCGTCGCGTTGATTCTGCGGCACCGCCAGGTCGGTTTCAAGGCGAACGGAATGTGCGCATGGGATGTTGCGGAGAATGAGACCGTCGTAAAAGGACGCGCGCTGGCGCAGTACCCGGAAATCACGCATTGCTACGAACGCCCCCATTCCCCGCTTTTTCCGTTTCGTCTCTATGCGATGATCCACACGACCAGTTTTCTCGGTACCCAACAGCTTTTCGGGCGCATTTCCCGCGAGACGGGATTGCAGAACGGCCAACTGCTCCTCTCCCTCCGCGAATACAAAAAGACCAGTATGGTTTTCTGAAAAAGCACACCTTCGCATGATCAGCCGGACTCTTCCGCGTACCGTCCCCTACTCGAAATGCGGAGAAGGAAGGCAGCAGGCGGGCGTTTCGCGGCTTTGGATGGTTAAATGATGAAATGGTTAAATCGCCTCCTTCGGAGGCTTTAAATCGGCCTGATCCGCCCTGTTTTTCGGCGACCCGTCAATTTCACTATTTAACCATTTCCAAGCGCAGCGATTTAACTTTTCCCAGTCCCCACGCTTGGGGAGGGTCGCGCCCCGTCGCGACCGCATCGCTTACCCGGCTTACCACGCTTCACCCGCTTAACACGCCAACCTATGCGAATGGTTCAGATTCTAAAATGGTCACGTATCAACTGTAGCAATTCTTCTGGAGGTCTGGTCTCCATCGCGAAAGCACGAAGGTGTGCCTGAATCTCTGTCCATTCGGGATTCGACACAGAATGCAAACTCAAAAACTCCGCCATATCGTTTCTAATGGGTTGAGGAAGCTCTTGTTCGTATCGATCTCTGAATAGATAAGCGAGCTGAAACACATCGTTTCTATGCTTTGTCAAGTCGTGTTCCGACACAAATCTTCCCGCCCGTTTCTCGGCCAGCAGATTCAGATGCGCCTTTGCCTTGAGAATTGCAAGGACGTCAGGCCTAACGGTCGGCATGCCGTTCTTTGTCACTGTACCGCCACTCGCCACCAGATTGTAGTATTCGGCTTGAAGCAGAATCGCCGACAGACTATATTGCCCGTCCGTTGTGGTCAGATGCACGATCCGGACATCAACGGGAATCTCCAGATCAGGGATTCCCGTCAGAAGTTCTATCCTTTTCGGAAACTCCTCCCCTGCACCAGGTCTCTCGAATCGGAACAGGATCGTGGAATCGTCGTGGGCACGTCGTATCAATTCATAGCGGCCCTTGCGGATGTACTCCCAGAATCTTGCGAAAAAGCCGGATTCCTTTGCCTTCAAAAGCAGAACCATGTCTATGTCCTGCGTACTTCTGAACCGGACGGCACTTTCCGAGAACCATTGGGAACAGGCGCACCCGCCGATTACCGCGAACGACGATTTCCAGTCGCGGAAAAACTCAAGGAACCGATCCAATTGCCTTACCATGACATTCCCTCTAACAAAGCATCCAGCTCGGATGCGACACGCGGGTCACCGCAATCGCGAAGCGAGAGATACAACGACAGCCTGTCAACCTTGTCCTTGCCGCAAATATGCGGATCGTACCGCCACACTTGAAGGCGGCTTCGCGCATCGCCTTCGTATGCAATTCGCTGACAGATTCCGACATCCTTGCTTTCCTTCAGTGTGCAGGCATACACGGGAACGGAATCGGGCGAAATCATCGTGTACTTGGAAAGTGCGCTGATACCGGCAAGGCAAAGCCTTGAAGGCTTCAGTTTGTTTGGAATCGTCATCTTGACTGGAGAGGCGAAATGCGGCAGTGCCGCATCCCACAACTTGCGACCTTTGATCTTGAATGAGACCTTTCGCGGCCAACCGTCTAATTCGGCGAGTCCCAGCGCGACAAGTTCAGACGTGATGTTTGAAAGCGTCATTTTCGTGTAGCCCAGCATTGGGGATAGGTCGCCCGCCGTCTTTCCTTCGATATCTCCCCGTTCAATCTGCCTTATGACTAACGCCTGTGTCGCCGGACGCATCACCTTACGAACTTCGGCTTCCATCGGTGCTTTTTCATTCAGGTGAAGATTGGGTGGCAGGAACAACTGCCACCTGGGCACCACAAACGCCACACCGTGAGCAATCAGGGAATTACGCTTGGCCGTGGCGAGACTGCGGAATACAAACACCACAGGACAAGAGAATTCGTCCTTCAGCAATTTCGCCATTTGTCCGTATTCGCCCGCGTTCTGAACATCATCACGGACAACAGCGAAAACCAAATCCCGCCCCAGCAATCTGCCGCGACAGAAGTCATATCGCAACATGTGCAACGGCAAATCTGGACGAAACGCCTCAACGGAAAATGCGCGATCCAAGGTTTTTGAGACATATTCTACCAATTGCTGTTTCATCACGTTACCTCATTTGTAAACAAGAGTCTAATTATAAACACCGTTAGTTTACAAGTCAATAGGTAATTTATTTTAATTCAAAGCGCAGCGATCTAATTTTCCCCTCTCTTCGAGCAAGCGACACTCCTGTCGCTTTGGGGCGACCCGTCAATTTCACTATTTAACCATTTCCAAGCGCAGCGATTTAATTTCCCCAGTCCCCACGCTTGGGGAGGGTCGCGCCCCGTCGCGACCGCATCGCTTACCCGGCTTCACCCGCTTACCAGGCTTAACACGCTTACCCGGCTTACCACGCTTCACCCCGCCAGATTCCCCAACCGTCCTCGCTCATCTGATTGTCGCGAATGGCATCAGCCGAAGCTCTGCCGGAGAGCGATTCGCTTGTAGAGGACATCGTGTACCGTCACGGAGAGGCGGCCATCCACCACACGCCCCTCGATCACGGTCGGGAACAGGGCCGGGTTCTTCGTCACATCATTGCATCCGCCGCCCACGAGGTGCGCCCACGGTCGTCCCGCCTCGGGCGGATTGTAACGGAAGCAGTGCTGGTGCGCACAGACGACGAGTTGCACGCCAGCCTTGGCGAGGAGCGGTCCCCAGAGTTTCGCGCAGGTCCTTTGCCACGAGGCCCAGTTATTCTTATAGAGGGGAGACTCGTCATCCGGCGCGATGTCCCCCGGATTGCGGTCCGGTCGTGGGTCAAAAAGCGGAATGTGGCAGAACGCGACTTTGTACTTCGACTCCTTCACGGCGGGGGTCTCGATGACCTCTTCCAGCCAGCGAGTCTGTAACTCGCGATACTCCGCCATGCGAAAAATGCCGGCGAAGTGGCGGTTCGTGTCGAGCTTGTCCTCGCCCGTATCCAGTCCGATCAACGTGATGTCGCCCAGGCGTTGCGCGAAGTTGCGCCCCAACTCCGCGAACTTAGGATCGCGTTCACACGGTTCGCGGAACATCATCAGGTTGTACAGGCGCCGGTTGAAGCGGCCGCGAAAGTCGTGGTTGCCGTTGAGGAACATGTAGGGCGTGTCGGCCGCGTATTCGGGATGCTTCTCGTGCGTAAAGATGAAGACATCCATCGCCTTCTCGATTGTTTCGGAACAGTTGGAAGCATCGCCGTTCCAGATCACGACAGATGGTTTCAGCTCCTGGATCTTGGACAGCACCAGATCCAAGCAGGGCTTGCGCTCGTGTGTGTCGTTGATCACGCAGAAGGAACCGTCCTTCACCGCCGCGCCAAGTGTCGCAAACGAATGTACCTTCCCGTCTGTCTCCGAACCGAGATTCTTCATCTTGTAACCGCCCTGATAGTCGATGCGGTCCGCGCCGATACGGTACCAGTACC
Source organism: Kiritimatiellia bacterium (assembly GCA_017450695.1). GTDB lineage: Bacteria > Verrucomicrobiota > Kiritimatiellia > RFP12 > UBA1067 > RGIG8368. The sequence goes on from JAFSTA010000017.1 coordinate 32,613, forward strand.
TCGTGGCAGGCTTCAACCCGCGAATCCTCACGAGCGCCACCTTGTCATTCACATCCATCATCCCACTCCCACCGGAATAGACGCGAACCGGGTTGCTCATGTCGGACGACCGCGAGACATCCACCCAGCCGCTCGCGTCCGCCGAGACGGCGAACGACACGCCCATCGATGTTTCGGCCGCGTTCTGGAGAACGGGCGCGGATTCGATCAACGGCTTCGACGGTTCCGTCTGGACGGCGGGGGTGCCTGCTTCGGTTTCAGGGACCGTCTGCTTTTGCGCAGCGGCCACGGCAGACGCTGCGGCTGCGGCGAACCCTCCGAGAAATCCTCTCCTGTTGATGCTGCCTTTCATTCGTTTGTTCCTTTCGCCAACTTGCTTTCCGTGGTTCACACTCGTTACCCAAACTCCAACATCCCGCCACAGCCTTGTGGATCGGCATCACCGGCGCAGGGCAAGCGGGACGGGCGAGTCAAGTGCATTCCCTCACAACGCAAAATAGAATAGCGGTTTCTCCTACGCCGCGCAAGGGGAAACCTTGCCTGTTCAAGGTTGGGTGGTTAGGTGGGTGGGGGGGGGAAAATTAAATCGCTTCGCTTGAAATGGTTCAATAGTTAAATGGGCGAGCCGACGTGAAGCTACAGGAGTGTCGTTTCCCCGAAGAGAGGGGCGGATTAGGCCGATTTAAAGCCGCGCAACGGCAATTTAACCTTTTAACCGTTTAAAGGCGTCCCGCGCCGATTTAAAGCCGCGCCAGCGGAGATTGAACCATTTAACCTTTTCACCATCCAAAGCCGCGAAGCGCCTTCAGCGGCATATTCCGTGTGCTCCGTGGTTTTCAAAGTGTCCAACCGGAGAATTTAGGTACACCCCCTCGCCGCCACAATTCGCTTGTTGGGTTTGTTGGCTTTTGGTATGCTTGGCGGCTCTTCAAAAGAACGCGGATAAGGCAAGGGGAAAGGGGATATCGTGTTTGTAGGCATATCCGAATTGTGCCAGACGAAAGGCAAGGTACGCAATGTGTCGGTTCGTACCAACTACGCGGAATCGGTCGCGAAAGGCGGGCATCTGCCCGTGATTCTGTCGCGATACGGAAGCGACGACCAGCTCGAAGAGATCTTGTCGCGCCTTGATCTCCTTCTCCTGCCGGGCGGTGGAGACATATCCCCGGCTCGGTACGGCGGAACTCAGGCTCCTGCGCTTGTCAGGGTGAATCTGTTGCGCGACAGTTTCGAGTGGCGACTCCTGACTCTTGCAGAGAAACGCCGCTTGCCTGTTGTTGGCATCTGTCGCGGTTGTCAAGTCCTCAACGTGTTTCACGGTGGCACCCTTTGGCAAGACCTGCCCAGTGAGTTTCCCGTTCAAGAAATCCAGCATCGGGGAGGGACGCATCACCCCATCTCAATCGCGGCGGGGGCCCGTTTGGCGCGGATGATCAGCTCGACCTCGGTCATGGTGAACTCCTCGCATCATCAAGCGGTCAAGACACCCGCCCCTGGATTCCGTATTGTCGCCACCTCCCCGGACGGCGTGGTGGAAGCCATCGAGTCCGAGGACTACCCCGCCCTTGGCGTCCAATTCCACCCAGAGGTCATGGTGGCGAAAGAACACGATACGTCGCTCCTGAAATTTTTCCAGAACCTCCCTCTCTTGTAGGGCATCCATCCGAACACACGGACTTGTTCACGCCGGACGGTGTTCCCAGGAAGTGAGAACCGTTCCGTTTGAACAAATCCGTATGTTTCTGGAGCAACGAATGATTTTTGTATCCGGGAATCACACGCCTAACACGCTGGCGGCGTTTTGCGTCCCCTCGTTATGTCATCCATTGCGCGGGCGTACTCCACAAGTGTGTACCTGCGGTAGGTCTCCGGAAGGGAGGAGATCAATTGCGTGAAATCGATGTTCCGTGCGGCATACCAGAGCATATCCGCGTTGATCGGACCGAGCAGTTCACGCAGAATCCCTTGGTGTTTGTGCTGGAAGAGGGAAAGGTATCCATTTTCCGGATCCATCGGATTCTTACGTTCCCAGAACCATCCCTTCCGTTTTCCGCTGGCGCGGTACTCGAAACTCGCGCCGTTATCGACAAACCAGAGGTTGCCTTTCGGATCGACTCTCACATTGTCCCACGTGAACGTGTCGATTCCCGCTATCAACACCTGGACCGGATAGGCGGCAAGTACCTGAATGCGAATCTTGTCGCGCAGCGCCTTGTCCGCCCCGATCCACACATCCATGATCGGCTTCAGCAGGTCGCCGTAGAGGGCGAGCCTCACCGTCCGCTTTCCGTTTCCGAAATCGACGCGATATTCCCGCGATGGAGGCACAAGGAGTCCCGCCGCACGAAGGATATTGTCGGCAACCACCTCGTTGTGTACATGGTCATCGCTCGAATACGCCGACCAGTCTCCGCACTTCGCGATGAAGTGATGCCCTCCGATATCCCCTACCCTCGGATGCGTGCAGCCTTGCGGTGTCGTCACGAAATCTCGAAGCATATCCGCCGTCAGCGTTTCGGGAAACCACGATTCACATTCGGGCATCGGGGAAACGACAACCGCCTTGTCGTTGAACTCCCTATCGAAAGCCGCGAAGTTTCCGTGTTTCGAGTTATGGTCATCGATCACGGCAAACCGTACAACACGGTATTTGTTCATGAACTCCTTCTCGCACAGGATTTCGTGGAAGAGCCGCGCCATGTGTTCCGGCGGATTGCGGAACGCGCCACATCCCCACGCACCCAGCACGATGGCGTCATGCCCGTTCAAGATCCCGATCCGCAACATCGTCCGAATCTTCGTCTTCGTTGTTTCCGCCGCCCACGGAACGATCTTTCCGTTCCCGTCCAGTTCGGGTCGGTTGATCGCCGCCACCGACACCACCGCGCACTCGAACGGATCGTCCATCAGCCCGTCCCCATTGTCTGGTCCGGAACGGAAGAAGACCACGCGCCCCGAATAGATGCCGCCCGTCTCGCGATTCATCGGGTACCGATCCTCGCTCGGCGGCACACCGATGAGTCCCGCATGATATTCGTCATACTGGTAAAGTGAAACGCAGAGGTTGCTCCGGCGGAACAACGACTCCTCCTGCGCACGCGCCCCGTTGAGGACGCCGCCGCCCGGCGTGTGCAGATTCGCCATGTTGAGCAGGATGGGACGGTATCCGTTGCGTACCAAATCCTGCACAGCCAAAACGCTGTCTTCGTTCACGGCCTCGCACTGCATCGTATCGTAGGTCCTCGCCCGGTCCACCCGAGCCGGGTTCCGGTAGTAGATACTCGACGCCAGAACCTCGCCTTGCGAGGGTAGAACATGACGATAACCAGACGGACTTTGATACCAACCATCCTTGCAAATGCGCATCGTTTCTGCAAAGAGGCGGCAGTTCCTCTGCCTCTTCCCTGTCACTTTCGGATCGTAACTGTGTTTCATTTTTCATTCCTTTCATCTGTTCGTTTTGACCATAAGACAAGCGACAAGCGCTGGCTTACGAGCATGGGACCACGGTTTTGCGTCAGTTATGCTTCACCCGAAGCACACATCTGCGGTTAAAGATAAACTTCTTCTCGTCACACGCCCGTCGTTGCGCATGGGCAAATCCAGTTGCCATCGCTACGGCGTGGGAGAATGCGGGATGATGCCATCATGGGGCCATGAACTTCTCGAATACTCCAGCTGCCCATGTCCACGTATCCATCCAAGATTCCTCGTTTCGGTTCTCACGCGGAACCGCTGAGTACGCGGAGGTTGCCGAGACAACATCGAAAACAGCGGCGTCGAAAGCATAGCTGGTTACACATGTTACGCATGGTTGTCGATCCTTCTCCTGTACAGTTTTGCGGGAGCGTGTCCGCGCCCGTCAAGTTCCTCGTATTCTCCCTCGCACACTTCAAGGAGCGGGTTCTTCGTGGCCGTCAACTGTCTGCGGAAATTCGGAATGTTGGACCATTCCGGCGACTCGCCTCCGAGATACCGGCACACCTCGATGTAGTTGCCAAGCGTGAACTTTTCCGGCAGGAAGAAGAACGCCAGCTTCTTCGTTTCAAACGAAAGAATCCGCAGGAATGTCTGCGCGACGATCTCGCCGTGGTCGAACGCCAAGGGATTCTCGTCCACGTGCAACACCGTTCCCCCGCCGAAATCCTCTTCCCGATAGGTTCCGGTAAGAGAAAAGACCTGCCGGTCTCCTTCAAAGAAAGGAAGTCGGAAGGACCCTCGCGACACTTCGGGTTGTTTGACGCGCAGCCACTTCGCGTCGGCAGCGTCATCGCCACCCTTGATACAGGTCCCTTCGCCGAGTCTGTGGATGGAGACGAACACATTGGAGATAATCCATGCCCGCATATCCCGGTCCGGCTTGGAGAATACGCCGACCGGAATCAACCGCTTTGCTACCAACGCCGTCTCCTCCCGCAGTTCGCGCCTGGCGCCTTCGTCAACCGTTTCTTCCCGGCGAATGAAGCCGCCTGGAAGTGCCCAGCTTCCCTCAAACGGCCACTGGCCGCGACGAATGAACAATACTTCCAAGGAAAATTCGGGATTCTCACGCCACTGTTCAGCTTTCAGCTCGCTGTACGCGGGACGGATCGCGACAATATCCGCTGTCACACTGGGTCTCGCATACCCGTCGAGTTTCGCGCGATACTCCGCAATCTTCCTCTTGTCCTCTTTTGTAAGCCGTGCCATACCGAACCTTTCTCTTCCTCGCTTTCATCCCTGAAAACGAAGCCACTATATCAAATAGTCGAAATGAATACAAGTAAAATCTTCAAAAATTTTTCAGGTCGGAAATTTTCAGCACAAATTGCTCTGTTGGACAATTTGAAAACCACAGAATACATGAAATCTGCCAGAGACGGTGCTTCGCGCGACGACGAAAGAAAGGCGGCATGGCCGCCTGTTCCGGGAGGGACGCGCTCCGTCGCGTCCGCCTTGCCCCGCCGTCTGTTTTCGGGGAATGCGACACGCTTGCGGCTATGCCGCGAAATGGACTTCGGCCCTAAGTTGGCAAGTGGACTTCTTATTTTCTCACGCAGAACCGCTGAGACGCGGAGAACGGGAGGGGCAACGTCCTCGTTGCCCGAATCGGGAGGGTCGCGCGTGCCTGTCCTCCGTAGCCTTGCATAGGATGGATCGCGACTGCAACACTGAACACTCCTTGCCTATACCTTCATTGTTCACAAATCACAAATGTTCACCAATGCCAACAGTGTCACAAATCACCATGCATTTCAATTTGTATTGCGATAATTGTGCCAATTGTGAACAATCAGAAAAGTTACCTTCCTTTACATTCCCAGACGGAGTGTGGGTGGCTGGCTAACTTTCAACTTATAGGCAAGGCTACTCGCGTTTTCGACGCCTGCCTCATCGTCTGCTTCCACGTCTGCGGATAGATTCTCAACCTCATCTACTGAAAGGAAATGAATAGGTCAACATAGTCCTACGCTGAAATACGCCGTCAATTCCGGGACATGATCACATCCCATCAACGACATGTTCGTTACGCCTCTCCCGATCCGCGAATGCGTCATCTTACACTATTTTTCGTCTACCCGTCATACAGAACTATGATACAAGCATCAATGAATCATTCTTCTGCCCAGTTCGGTAAATTGAAAGGACACCCTTTGATAGGTAACTTGTACATTGTTGCATTGCCTATCGGGTTCTTTTTTGGTACCCGCCAACAAATTTCCAGTGCAACACCCGTTGCAAGGTCAATGCCAACAGTACTTTCTTGCGGACGGGGAGCATTGTAGCACATTCCGATTGGAGGACGCAAGGGGGTATTGGGCGGTTTGGTGGGCGGTTTGGTGGGGCGGGGGGCGTACCTGTCCGCAGGGGCGGGCGAAGTCGGCCCCGATGGGGTGGCGCGGAGCGCCAAGGCGCGCCCGCCCCTGCGGACAGGCCAAGTCAGAAATCAGCCGCCGCGGCTACGAGGCCTTGAGGAGATGCCGCCGGAGGAGTTCCGTGAACGCCTCGCGGGGCGTGCGCCAGTTCA
>JAFSTA010000160.1 GCA_017450695.1 Kiritimatiellia bacterium
CACGGAACACACGGAAAATGCTGGTGAGATGCGCCAAAAATATGAGGAGGTTGTTTTTCGGATTGAAAAAGTTTGGAAAATCCAGTAAAGTGAGGGTATTCACAATGCGAAACGCAAGGGATGGTGCCTTGCGGAAACAGAAGGAGAAAGCTTGATGAAGACTTACGTTTGTACCATTTGCGGATATGTTTATCAGGGTGAAGAGCCGCCGGCGAATTGCCCGCAGTGCAAGGCTCCGGCCAGCAAGTTCGTGGAAAAGAAGGAAGAAGCTGCCGCTCCCGCTTGGGCGTGCGAGCACCAGATCGGCGTGGCGAAGGGGGTGGATCCCGAGGTCGTGGAAGGTCTGAAGATGAATTTTACCGGCGAGTGTACGGAGGTCGGGATGTATCTGGCGATGAGTCGGCAGGCGGATCGCGAGGGATATCCGGAAGTCGCCGAGGCCTACAAGCGGATCGCCTTTGAAGAGGCGGAGCATGCGGCGAAATTTGCGGAACTGTTGGGCGAGGTGGTCGTGCCTTGCACCAAGACCAACCTCCAGATGCGCGTGGACGCCGAGGGCGGCGCTTGCGCAGGGAAGCTCGGGTTGGCGAAGCGCGCGAAGGAACTGGGATATGACGCGATCCATGACACGGTGCATGAGATGGCGAAGGACGAGGCGCGTCACGGCGCGGCGTTCGCAGGACTTCTGAAGCGTTACTTTGCGTAATTTGAGCGCGGGCGGCTTGACGCCGCTCCGCGTGTTTCGCGAGTTAGGCCGGTTTAGCATGCTATGCATGTTAAGCCGGTTTGTCATATTGAGTGGTTGGGGGAAAGTGATACCCTTTTTAACAATTTGATCTAAAAACCTCGTTTGGGTTCTCACGCAGAGCCGCCGAGAGCGCAGAGAACGCAGAGAGGCGCTACACGCCAACGGGGAAGGGGATAAGTGGTGGCTGCGCCGCTTAAGTGGGGCTGGCGTCCCTAAGAGGCGGGGAGGCGGATAAGTGGCGGCTGCGCCGCCTAAGTGGCCCTGCGGGCCTAAGTGGGGCTGGCGCCCCTAAGTTGGCCGGGTAGGCGGGGAGTGGGAACAATCGATAGCGATCGACTGCTATCGATTGCCGAACCACCGAACCACGCAACCACCGAACCGCCGAACCACCGAACCGGCTTACCCGACTGGCGGCGTCAGCTGCCCCGCTCGGCTGAAAGGCAGAAGCGAGGAAAACAAAAAACGGGAAGCGGTGAACCGCTTCCCGTTTTCCTTTTTGGGCAATCGAGTCGGGACTATTCCTGATCCAGTCCCTTGCTCTTGAGGTATTCCAGAACCTTTCCGACGGAGGTGAGCTTCTCGCCTTCCTCTTCCGGAATGTCGTCCAGTTTGAACTCTTCCTCAAAGGCCATAATCAGCTCGACCGTGTCAAGTGAATCGGCACCGAGGTCATCGATGAAAGAAGCTTCCGGCGTAACCTGCTCGGCATTCACGCCCAATTTCTCAACGATGATTTGTGTGACCCGTTCTTCAAGTTTGCTTGCCATTTTCTCTGTTTCTCCTAGCTTGTTCGTACGTAAAGGCAGCGGCTCACGCCGTGCCGACCCAGTGAATTGTCCATCAGATCATGCCACCGTTCACACTCAGAACCTGACCCGTCACATAGCTGGCCTCGCTGGAGGCTAGGAATGCGACCGCATTGGCCACATCCCGCTGCGTACCGAAGTTGCGCAGGGGGATCTGCTCCATGTACTTGTCACGGACTTCCTGTGAAAGGACATCAGTCATTTTGGACGAAATGAATCCGGGAGCCACCGCATTGCAACGAATCCCGCGGGAACCAAATTCCTTGGCCGTGGTCTTCGTGAGCGCGATCACTCCACCCTTGGAGGCGGTGTAGTTCGCCTGTCCGGCATTACCCATGATGCCGACGACGGACGCGATGTTCACGATCGCGCCGCTACGCTGCTTCATCATGACGCGCGCGACAGTCTTGGTGAAGAGGAAAACACCCTTCAGGTTGACACGCAGCACGGCATCCCAATCGGCCTCCGACATCCGGATCATCAAGCCGTCTTTCGTAATGCCGGCGTTGTTGACCATGATATCGACGGTACCGAAAGCTTTCACGACTGCATCGACTGTCGCAGCGACCTGCTCGCCGTCGCCGACATCGACCGCCAGGGGGAGTGCCTTGACGCCAAGGGCTTCCACCTGCGCCTTGGTCTCTTCCAGCCACTCCGCGTTCAAATCGCAAATCGCCACATTCGCGCCGCCTTCCGCAAGCTTCAACGCGATCGCCTGTCCGATGCCGCGCGCGGCGCCGGTCACAATGGCGACTTTACCGGTAAAATCATAAGCACCCATGTTTACACCAATCCTTTCACCGTGGTTTCCAACGTGTCCATGTCCTGGACGTTCAGCGTTTTCACGCCCTTGTCGATTCTTCTGATCAGGCCGGAAAGCACCTTTCCGGGACCGAACTCAATGAAGGTGTCGGCGCCGGATCGGATCGCTTCCGTCACATCGTCACACCAGTGTACGCTGTCGGTGACCTGCTGGAGCATCGTGGCCTTAATCGTTTCGGGATCGTCGGCGTGGAGCTTGCCCGTCGCGTTCGCGAGAACGGGGATCGCGGGCTTATTGAACGCGACGTCGGCGATGACCGTCGCCAGCTTTTCACGCGCCGGCTGCATGATCGGGGAGTGGAACGCGCCCGCCACCTTGAGGACAATCGCCCGCAGTTTCATGGCAATGGCCGCCTGTTCCGCTTTCGCCACATTTTCCTTCGTGCCGGAGAGAACCACCTGCTGCGCGGAATTGAGGTTCGACTTGTACACGCCGCAAGAGGCGCAGATCTCATCGAGCTGTTCGGGCGTGGCACCCATAACGCTGACCATGCCGCTCGGCGTGGCGTCGCAGGCTTCCTGCATGAACGTGCCGCGGGCGCGGAGAACCTTCACCGTCTCCTCGAACCCCAGCACGCCGGCGGCGTACAGCGCCGTCCATTCGCCGAGACTCAATCCGGCGGCCATCGCGAACTTCACCTCGGGACACCGCTTTTGGAACGCCCGGTAGGCTGCGACGCTGGTTACGAAAATGGCAGGCTGGCAGATGTCGGAACGGGTCAACTCTTCCGCCGGGCCTTCATAGCAAAGCTTCGCGAGATCCAGTCCAAGAACCTCGTTCGCGCGAAGAAACAAGTCCTTAATTTCGGAATCCGCTTCCGAAAAATCCTTGCCCATGCCAGGATATTGCGCACCTTGGCCGGCAAAAATGCAGACATTCAATCCCATAATTTCTCCTTAAGTGAAGTCCACTATACCAAAATCAAGGAAGGAATGCAAGCATTAGTTAACCGTGTTGGCTTTTACCGCAAACACGGCATAGATCAGAATACGCGGATTGGATCACGCCTAACTGTGTTCGAGGGAAGTGAGAACCGTTTCGTTCGAACCAATCGGGTGTTTCTGAAACATCCCTCAAAATTCCTCTGTTGGAAAATTTGAAACCACGGAATACACGGAAATTACAGAATGAGTAGGAGTGGAAACATTTCTTTTCTGAGGCTATACTCGTCCTTTTTTTCAGGATCAGTCAAGCGACATACGGGACGCAAGGGAACGAAGGGACGGACGACGGCAAGAAGTCTGAATCCCTATTTGTCTCGTCAGTCGCGTTTATTTTTTCTCCACAACTTTTACTACAAAGCGGCACTTTCCCGCTTCTTAGCTGGCATGAAACGTCTTGCTGATTAGTAGAGCGGGCTGCCAATCCGTTCGCGTCGCTTCCGCGTGAGGAAATGAAACGGTGACGTGCGACACGCGACAAGCGCGATGACATTCCGAATTTCCCGCCATGCGCCCGTCGCCCGTATGCCATTCGGGAATGGAAATGCGAGTAAGTTTATCTCACGCAGAGTCGCGGAGAGCGCAGAGAGGAACAAGTCGCCAAATCGGGGAAGCGACACTTTTCTGGCATAAACCGCAATGCTTGAAAAACCACGGAACACACGGAACTCACGGAATATGCCGCTGAAGGCACTGCGCGCAACCACGAAAGCATGGCGGGAGGGTGCGTCGGACGGATTTAAAGTCCGCTGCGCGTCCTTCACCCGTCGTCGCCACCTCCCCCCATCCCTCAGATCGCGCTCCGCGTCAGGACACGAAAGGATGGTTAAATGAGTTAAATCGCCTCCTTCGGAGGCTTTAAATCGGCCTGATCCACCCCGCATTTCCGGTGTTTCGGCAATTTAACCATTGAACCATTTCAAAGCGCAGCGATTTAATTTTCCGCGCAGGGACGCGCTTGCTTGTCCTCCGCAGCCTTGCGCAGGATGGATCGCGTCCGCTGTGTAGCGACGGCGCCCTCGCCGTCGGCTTTCTGGGAAGCGACACTTGTCGCTTTCGAGGTAACAGAATGAAGCGGCAGGAGTGCCGTTTCCCCGAATGGCGTAGCCCTTGCGGCGCTAAGTCACTTAGGCGGTGCCAGCCGCCACTTAGGCATAGCCCACTTAGGACCGAAGGTCCATTTCGCGGCATAGCCGCGTGCTGGAAGGTGCCGCCGTTTTGATCTCGCGCAGAGGAGCGAGGGGGACTCGGCGCGGAAAGCGGAAAGTGTTGTGGTCGCGACGGAGCGCGACCCTCCCGATTTTGGCAACGAGGACGTTGCCCTTCCCGGTCTTACGTGAGGCAAAAACCAGGCCTCCTAAAGCGGCAAGTGCCGCTTCCCCAATGCCACCGCTCGGTAGGCGCGAAGTACCTCGCGGTATGGCGTTGGGAAGAAAAGGGTTGTCAGTGGGTTGGTTTCTTGCTATACTACCGTCCATCAAAAGCTGGAAACCGCGTGTGTGTTTCCGCTTGCTCGCACGAGCACACAGAGAGGATTAAATTGATGAACAGACGTGAATTTCTTGCGGGTTCCGCCGCAATGGGGGCTGCCACGGTGTGCAGTTCCGCTTCCGCGCAGTCGTGCGCCGAAGGATGTGCCATGCCGAAACTGGCGCCGCCGAAACAGTCGGCCCAGCTGAACCTCAGCCTGCAGTGGGGGACGATTCCCGGGCAGGAGATTAACGAGAAGCTTGATTATATGGAGAAGTACGGTTTCGGCGCGTTCGAGATTCCCTCCGGTGACTGGCTTTTCAAGAATGGCGAAGCGTTGAAGAAAGCGATGGAGAACCGGAAGCTCTTTATCGCGACCGCATGCGGACCGAGCAATTTCTCGTATGGCGACCAAGCGAAGCGCGAAGCGGAGGTCCAGAAGTTTTTGCCGCAGCTGGAAGTGCTCGGCATGTTGGGATCTGTCGGATTGATTCTTTGCCCCGCGCGCGGTTACAAGGAAATGGGCATGGGGTTCAAGGAACTGCGTGACGATTTCGTGACGAATACCGGCAAGCGTCTCGCGGACAAGGCCGCCTCGTGCGGTACGGCGATCGTGCTGGAGCCGCTCTGCCATCAGGAGACGCCTTTCCTGAAGCAGGTCGCGGACGGCGCGGCGATGGCGCGTGACATGGAGAGTCCGGGCGCGAAGGTGATGGGCGATTTCTGGCACATGAACCGCGAAGAGACGAGTTTCTTCGGTGCCCTGATGAGCGGTGGCGACCGGTTGGTCCATATCCATATCGCTTCCCTGCGGAACCGCAAGGTCCCCGGTACCGACGGTGATGCAGACAACTATGTCGATGGATTCAAGGCGCTGAAGTTGCTCGGTTACCGTGGCGCGGTGAGTTTCGAAGGCGGTTTCCCCTCCAAGGGCAAGGACGACAAGGGGAAGCCGATCGGGTTGAACGCGGCTGAAAAGCACGACCTGATCATGAAGATGTGTGAACTTTTGCGTGCGCAGTGGGCGCAGGCGTAAACCAACCAAGAGAAGGACTAACAAATGAATCGTAGAGAGTTTGTGAAAAGCTCTGCCGTGTTTTCGGCAATGATGGCAAGTGCCCCCAGCATCTTGAATGCGCAGGGCAAGCGCACGTTCAACGTCGCCCTCGTGGGCTGCGGCGGCCGCGGTAACGGTGCCGCCGGGAACCTCGTGGAAGCGGCGAAGATTGTCGGCGTCGAAGTGAAATTCGTCGCCGCCGCCGATTACTTTGTCGATAAGGCGAAGGCCTTCGCGAAGAAGATGAACTTCGACGAGAAGAACTGTTTTGGCGGAACCAACGGCTACAAGGCCGCGATTGCGGTGCCGGGCGTGGATATCGTCATCCTGACGACCCCGCTGAACTTCCGCGCGATTCACCTGAAGGCGTGTATCGACGCCGGCAAGCATGTTTTCGCCGAAAAGGGAGTCGCCGTGGACGGCGCGACCGTCCGCCTCTTCATCCAGGCCTCCAAGGAAGCCGCCGCGAAGCACCTCACGATCGTCGCCGGAACGCAGCGCCGCCACCAGCGCGGCTATCGGCTCCAGGCGAAGGCGATCGCCGAAGGCAAGGTCGGCCCCATCCTCGGCGGTGCGGTCTATTGGAACGGCTCGGTGCCGTGGGTGAAGGAACGCGAGGAGGGCGAATCGAACGCCTCCTACCTCTGCAAGAACTGGCTGAACTTTACGGAACTCTCCGGTGACCATATCTGCGAGCAGCATGTCCACAACATCGATATCGCGAACTGGTTCCTCGGGCGTTACCCGAAGACCGCGCTCTGCTTCGGGATGCGCGCGCGCCGCTTCTCCGGCAACCAGTACGACATGTTCTCCACGGACTTCGATTACGGCGATGACGTACACATCCACAGCATGTGCCGCCAGATCGACGGCTGCTACGGCGGTGTCTATGAGAAGTTCCGCACGGCTGATGCCGTGATTTCCGGTGGCGGCAAGATCATCAAGAACGGCCAGCCTATGGATCTCCAGGGCGATTTTCAGGACGGCAATCCCTACGTGGTCGAGCACTGCGATCTGCTTCGCTCCATCATGGGTACCGGACCTTACTACAACGAGGGTGAGGCCGTTGCGATGTCCACGGCGTGCGCGGTCATCGCGCGTATCTCCGCCTGCACGGGACAGATCGTCCGCATGAGCGACATCCTCGAAAATGACAAGTCGCCCTTCTACAACATGGACTGCGTCCCGACGCCCGCCGACTTCGAGAAGTACGAAGCGGAAGGCAAGGATGTGGCGATGCCGCAGTACGCGGACAACCAGTTCCCGCTGCCCGGCAAACCGTGGCGTGGGCTGAAGAAGTAACCTCCGTTGCTTCCGGCGCAGCCGCGTGGACATCCGTCCGCGCGGCTGTTTCTTTTTTGCGAGCCACCAAGAATCTGGCACCCGTTTGGGTTCGTGCGCAGAGTCCCTGAGAGCGCAGAGTACGCGGAGGGTACCTGACGCCGCCAGAAGAGAAGCGGGGAAGCTGAGGTGCTGTGAAGCGGGGGCTTTCTGTGAAGCGGTCGCTTTGCTGAGGGTGGAGAAAAAAGAATCAAAGCGATAAACGAGAGAAAAGGGATTCAGCCGGCTCTCGCCCGTCCCTTCGGTCCCTTGTGTCCCGTATGTCGCGTGACGGATCCGAAAAATAGACGAATGTAGCCTCGGAAAAGAAGCGTTTTCACGCCAGCTCATTCCGCGTGTTCCGTGGTTTTCAAACTGTCCGGCTGAGGAATCTGGGGTGAGTTTTCTTAACCGAGTCTTGACTATAACTTCCTTGTTCACAAATCCCAAATGTCCAAAATTCCATGCGTAGTTCTCTGCGTGAAAAAACAACTACACACCGCAAAGCGAGTGTCGCTTCCCCGAAAGCCGACGGCGATGGCGCCGTCGCTACGCAGCGGACGCGATCCACCCTGCGCAAGGCTACGGAGGACAAACAAGCGGTTGCTCTCAGAACTGACTAGAAGTTCTAGAACCTCTAGCCGTGTCCGAAACCCTGCTGACTCCTGCGTAATTGTGTAACCCAGCGAGCAGACTGAAAAACTGAACTGACAGGTGCGTTGCGCTTTGCTATACTGGCGTTGTTTTTCGTGAGGTGTGAAATGGCTATTTCGAAGTTGAAGATTGGCGTGTTGGGATCCGGATCGGGATCGAATATGCAGTCGATTGTCGATGCGATTGCGGCGGGTATGCTGTGCGCGGAAGTGAAGCTGGTGTTGTCGGATGTACCGGACGCGAAGATTTTGGATCGCGCCAAACGCCACGGGATCCCCTGCCAGTGGCTGGATTGCGCTCCGTTCAAGACCAAACTGGAGGGAGTGGCCGAGGAGCGTTGCATCCAGTTGCTGCGTGACTACGGGTGCGACACGATTGTGCTTGCCGGGTTTATGCGGATCGTGAAACAGGGGCTTCTGGACGCGTTTCCGAATCGCGTGCTGAATATTCATCCCGCGCTCCTGCCATCCTTTAAGGGAATTGCCGCCTGGAAACAGGCGTTGGAGTACGGTGTGAAATGGGCCGGATGCACGGTTCATTTTGTCGATGCGGGAACGGATTCCGGCCCGATCATTATTCAGCGGCCGGTTCCCGTTCTGGATGACGATACGCCCGAAACCCTGCACGCGAGGATTCAGGTCGAGGAACACAAGGCCTTCCCGGAGGCGCTGCGCCTCCTTTCCGAAGGCCGCATCTCGTTCCTCGGCAGACGCGTCTATGTCAAGTAGGGACCCGCTGTGGTTTCACTCTCCTCCATCTGTCGGGACTGGCGGAAGTCGCTGAAGTCGATTGCGTGGACGGGGCTGGGTGTCGGTCTTGTCGCGATTGTACTCTCTTATTGTCTCTGTACCCCTCCCTTGGAGGAATCGGAGACCTATCCGTCGGGTATTATCTTGACGGACCGCGAAGGGAGGATTATCCGCGTCGGGCTGGGTGACCACGACACCGACTGCCGTCCCTTCTACCGGGTGCGGCAAGGGGACTGGATCGTTCCCGCGCTGGTTGCCGCCGAGGATGGCGGGTTCTACTCCCACCACGGCGTTTCGTGGAAAAGCATCCTTCGCGCGGCGTGGCAGAATCTCAGCACGGGGCGGCGGATTTCCGGCGCCTCCACCTTGACCACGCAGGCGGTGCGCCTGATTGAGCCTCATCCGCGCAACCTCTGGTGGAAGTGGGTGGAGGCGTTCCAGGGCTTTCGCCTGGAACGCGTCCGATCGAAAAACTGGATCTTGGAACAGTATCTCAACCGCGCACCGTTTGGATCGAACCTGATCGGGATCGAGTCTGCCAGCCAAGGGTGGTTCGGAAAGGATGCCTCCTCCCTGTCGCTGGGAGAGGCAGCGCTTTTGGCTGGGATGGTGCAGTCCCCGTCGCGTTTCCGTCCCGACCGACATTTGGACGCGGCGCTCCGGCGGAGAAAGTATGTGTTGGACCGCATGGTTGCGCTTGGATACATCGAGGAATCCCAACGTGCCGACGCGGAATCCGTACCGATCGAACTCAGCCGCGCCGTCCGTCCTTTCCTCCACCCGTTCTTTGCGGACTGGGCGACGCACGTGATCGGGAAAAAGACCGGACTTTTCACAACCACGCTGGACCGTGAAATCCAACGGCTGGCGGAAGCGAAGGCGGATGCGAGTGCGCGGAAGCTCCGCGCCTCCGTTGCCATCGTGGTCGTGGATGTGAAGAATTCGGCCGTTCGGGCGTTAGCCTGTTCAGGTAACTATTTTGACAGTAAGGGGGGGCAGGTCAACACCGCGACCGCATCCAGACCGGCCGGTTCAACCTTGAAGCCGTTTATTCTCGCCTCCGCGTTGGATTTGGGCGTTGTCGCCCCAACCGAGGTCGTACTGGATGTTCCCCGCCGCTACGGGAATTATGAGCCGGTCAATTTCGATCGGAGTTTTTTCGGGACGATTCCGATCCGCGAGGCGTTGATTCGCTCGCTCAACATACCGTTTCTTGATCTGGTGCGGAAGTGCGGCAAGTCCGAAGTCAACCGGTTGCTGCGCGATCTCGGCCTGACGACGATTCCCGAAGACCCCGATGAGCACGGCTTGGGAATTGCGGTTGGAAACGTAGATGTCAGACTGGTGGATTTGGCGAACGCCTATGCGGTTTTCGCCCGAGGTGGCAACTATCTTCCGGTCTCCGTTTTGGAGACCGACGCGCCGCGTGCGCCAGTACAGGTTTTCTCGGAAGCGGCGGCGTGGATTATCTCGGATTACCTATCGGGTGACGAACGATCTCTCGATGCGATTGGACATATCGCCGACGTGAAGTTGCCGCGTATCGCATGGAAGACCGGGACGTCCTCCGCCTATCGGGACGCATGGACGATCGCGTGGACGCCGGACTATGTGGTGGGCGTGTGGTGCGGACACAAAATCGGAAAGTTCGGGGACCGTCAAATCGTCGGGGCGAAGGCGGCAGCTCCCGTCGCTTGGGAGGTCTTTCGCGCGTTGTTGCCAGAAAGCGGGAGTGGGTGGTTCGCAAAACCCGCTACGATTGTGGAACGCCGGATTTGCAAAGACTCCGGGCTGCCGCCAGGGGGCGGTTGTCCCGAAACAAGTGTGGGCATCGCCATTCGCGATGCCACCTCTCCGCATCCCTGTCCCGTTCATATCCGCGATTGGGATGGTACGGTACAGACAAGATGGCCGAAAGAGGTGGTCGAGTTCTGGAAAGCGAACGGGAAAACCGATCCGCGTTCGGCTGTCGCGAAAGAACAGCCTGTTGAGATTGAGAAACCTGCCGACGGTACGACATTCAGGTGGATTCCCAATTTGAGGGGGCAGGCCATCGTCATCCAGCCTGCGCATGTCCGAGATGAGGAGAAGGTCTGGTGGTACATCGACGCGCAGCTGGTCGGCACGACACAGGGGACACAACCCTTTTTCTATCGGGATGCCAAGCCCGGCAGGCATACGGTCATTTGCGCCACCCAGCGGGAAAGCGATTCCATCTCGATCACGATCGAGTAAGGCGGGGGCGCTTCGCGCCAGCTGAGAAGCTGAGAGGTGGGGAAGCGGGAAAGCCGGAGTCGGACAGACCGGAATGGCCCGATAAGCAGAAGCGGAAAAAGCGTACTTTTCTTGCTTCGGATTTTATGGTAAAATGCCTTCGTTTTTTGGTGAGTGGGACATCTGAAATGGATTGATGTCAAAACGATGAGAAAGGGTTATGCGATGAGTCAGTTAGTTGAAAAGGCGAATTTTGTGCGTTCTTCCTATCCCTCGTTCCTGCTGTGCCTGCTGCTGCTGGCGTTCTCCGCCATTGGCGCCGAACAGGAACAGGCGAAAGCGGAGGAGGAGAATGTCGTGGTCGCGGATGAGGCGGAACCCGGCGAGCCGGTTTTGTCGGAAGAAGAGAAGGCGGTTCTGGTTCGTCTGAACAAGGCATGGGAAGAGGTTGGAAAGTTGCGCGCCGATGAAAAGTTCGACGAGGCGGTGCAGAGTCTGGACAAAATTCTTGCGGTGCCCGAATTCCAGCTTTACCGCGCTTTCTTTTTCCGTCAGAAAATTCTGATCCTGCTAGAGTCCGGTCGTGCGGAAGAGGCGGAAAAGCTGGCTTGTCTCGCGTGGCAGCAGGATCCCGACATGGCCGCGCTGAATTTCGGGACTATTTTCGAACACTATCAGGAGAAGAGGAACACGAAGGGAATCTTGGAGTTTTGCGACAAACTTGCCCTGCCCGCAACCAGGCTTCCGGAAGGATTTCTGCCGAAAGTGGCGGAATGGCGATTCCGTGGCGCGATGCTGGAGGGCAAGGCCGAGGACATCCTCGCCGCCGTGAAAAAATTGTACGCGGCCGTGCCCGAGGGAGAGGTGAACCAGACGCTCCAGAACTCACTGACCGACCTGCTGACGCAGAAAAAGTACGATCTCTTCGATTCGTTGATTCAGAGTCAGGAGGTATCGGGAACCTCTCAGGAGCAGGGGTTCCGGCAGCAGCTTCAGGTGTTGACCGTGCGCAGTCTCATCCAGCGGATGCAGTGGGAGAAGATCGAGCCGGTTTTTCAAAAGGCCGTGCGCGAGTTTCCGGACGCGGAACTGCTGAAGTTGTCGCGTGAGATTTTCACCGCGCTTCGCAAGAACGGGCAGATGGGACGCTTGTTGCCACTCTCCGAGTACCTCTACAAGACGGTGCCCGCAAAGGTTGCCTCCGCGAATTTCGCGGCGGGGGTCTGGATGGATCGCCAGATTGCCGCTGGCAAAAAGGGCGAGCTGCCGGAATTGCTGCAGACGCTGCTGTCGGCGAAGGTCGGCGCGATGACCGTTTCCGGATTGTTCGACCGGTACTTCTACGAGGTTTATACCGATCCGGCGACGTTGAAGAGACTCTGCGACTTTGGCGAACGGATGCTCCAGTCGGAGAGCGACGAGGGGACGCGCAAGATCGTGATCGTCAAGCTGCTTGATGGCGCGTTCATCCTGGACGATTATCCGAAGGCGATTTCCATGTTGGAGAAGGGGATTCCAGACAAGGACAAGGAGTGGCACGAGATGACGCTTCCGAAGGTCCGTGCGCACTACAGCCTGAAGCGCGCCGAGAATGAGAAGGACGAGGCCGCGAAGAAGAAGCTGATCCTGGCGGCTATTCAGGATTTCCGCGCGTTCATGAATGTCTGGATCCGTTCGGAAAGGCAGGAGGAGTACGATCCGACCAGCGGTATCCCGTACTGCAAGGCTTGGATCCTGGGACGGAATGCGGATCGCATTTCCAAGCTGTACAGTGACATCCGGATGCCGGACGAGGCGAAGCAGGTGCGTGAGGAGGCGAAAAAGTATTTCCAGGAGGCGCTGGAGAAATCCGCCAAGGAGCCGGAAGCGCTGAAGCTGCTGAAGAAAGAAGTCGCGCCATACGGTCTGTAAGTCCGCCGGAACCGGGAAAGGTGGTCGAGAGCCATGCCTACATACGAGTATCAAGCGGTGGACCCTTCCGCCGGGTGCGAGAAGTGCCGGGACGGGTTCGATATCGTGCAGTCGCTACGCGATCCGAAACTGACGGCTTGTCCCGATTGCGGTGCGCCGATCCATCGCGTGATCTGCGCCCCCGCGATCGGCAGGTCGCAGTCCGGACTGGACGACCGCGCGAAGTCGGCAGGTTTCACCAAGCTGAAACGGATTAGCAAGGGCGAGTACGAGAAGGTGTATTGATGTCTGAGATTGTGCTAGGGGTTACAGGGTCGATCGCGGCCTACAAGGCTTGCGAACTGACGCGGCTGTTGGTCAAGGAAGGACACAGTGTCCACGTGATCATGACGCGGAACGCGACGGAGTTCGTCACGCCGTTGACGTTCCGCACGCTGTCGCGCAATTCGGTTTGCTGCGAACTCTTTGAAAACCCGGCCACGTGGGTTCCCGGTCATATTTCCCTCGCGGTCTTGGCGGACTTGGTGGTGGTCGCCCCCTGTACGGCGAACGTGCTTTCCAAGGTCGCGTGCGGAATTGCGGACAACCTGCTGACCTCCACATGCCTCGCGACGACCGCCCCGCTCCTGTTGGCTCCCGCCATGAACACGGGAATGTACGAGAACGCGGCCACACAGGCGAACATTCGGACTTTGCGCCAGCGCGGAATCAAGCTCGTGGAGGCGGGAACCGGTGAATTGGCGTGCGGAACTTCCGGCAAGGGACGCATGGCGGAACCGGCTGAGATTTTGGAGGCTATCAGGGCTTTGTTGAAATGAGCGAAGAAGAGAAAGACCCTTTAGAAAAGCCGGACGAAGAGGTCTTGGACGACGAAAAGACCGTGCTTCGGCAAGCCGCGTTGCGGAGGCGTTCCGAGATTCAGGAACACGAGCGGATGCAGGTGGGGCGGCAGATTGCCAGCAATTTGTCCGAAACGCCACTGGATATGTATTCGCGGGCTCATACCATCTGCGTGTACTTGAGCACGCAGCATGAAATCCCGATGCGTTTCGTCATGGATCGTGCCTGGCATTACGCCAAGACTATCTGTGTTCCCGCGTGGGATGAGGAAATGCAGGAATATCGAGTCTTCTCCTTCAACCCGCACATTCCCGTCGTGCAGGGCAAGTTCGATATCCGTGAGCCGGTTGTCCGGTTCCCGGTGCCGGAATGGGATGTCGATGCCTTTATCCTTCCCGGACTGGCTTTCGACATTCATGGCGGGCGTGTCGGCTATGGCGGTGGATACTATGATCGGATCCTGCAACGGGCGACGAAGGCCGCCAGGTTGATCGGGGTCTGCTACGACTGGCAGTTGCAGACCGCGCCGCTCCCTCAGGGGACCCACGACAAGAAACTGGACTGGATCGTTTCCGAAAGGCGTGTGGTCGAATGTAGCACAGGCAAGGTGATTAACATAACGTCCAAGAAGTAAGCCCGACACCTACGCTCCGCGCGGGAATGGAAACGAACCACCCAACCACCTGACCACCTAACCACCTAACTTATAAGCACGGCATGAATCCCATTGTGACAGCATTGATACAAGGAGGCATCGGCTTCCTGATCGGGGCAGGTACGAATGATCTGGCGATCCGCTGGGTATTCTACGCGATTTTCGGGAAGAAGAAGCATCAGATCGCCGCAGCGGTTCAGAAGGTTGTCAGCGAGGAATTGATGACTCCGGAGAAGGTTGCCGCGCGCCTCCGTTCAGATGCTGTAATCCAGTCTATTCACGACAGTATCGAGACGCTCTTCCGGGAACTTTCCGAACGTCCGCTTCCGTCGATCGACCATCTGACTCAGGACGAGGAGGCGAAGAGTTTGGACGAACTCCAGCTCCATATCGCCAAGCTGTTGACGGTTGCGGCGGAACGGTATCTGACGACGCCTTCCTTCCGGGAGGCAACCTTGAAGCCGATGCTGATTCGGCAATGGAACGATCTCGTTCAGGAAGCGCCTGGCGTCCTGCTGGAGGGAAAACCGTTGCGGGCGATGCTTACCGTCCCGGCGCAATTCGCGGCTTCTCTCCTGACAATACCGCAGCGCGAAAAACTCTGCGGAGCGTTGGCCGATTCCTTTAGTATGCTCATCCATTCTGCCCTGACTTCCGACGAGATCCACAACCAGATTTGCACCGAGATCAATGGGTTCCTCGGTGATCTCCGCAAGCGCCCCATCGGTGATCCCCAGCGGTTCCTGACGGAGGAAACCAAACCGCAGTTGGTTGACCGCTTGACCAAAGAAATCGCGGAGTACGCCGAAACGCATGTGGCTGAGTTCATGATCAAGACAAGAATCTTCGACATCATCTCCGATTCCATCATCGACTACGACAAGAAGAAGATGGAGGAGGTTACGCGCAGCGTCGCCAACCGGGAATTGATCTGGGTCACCCTGCTCGGCGGCGTGATCGGATTTATCGTGGGCGCGCTTCAAGGCGTAGTCATTCGCCTGCTGGAAAAGATCTTTTAGCTGCTGGCTGTTGGCTGGTAGGTGCTAGCGGGTGGCTGGTAGGTGGCAGGTGGTGGCGGGTAGGTGGTGGTCCCTTCCGTCTCTTCCGTCCCTTGTGTCCCTGTGGTCCCTTCCGTCCCTTCCTCCCCGGTTGTCCCTTCCCGCCGCGCCACTTTTTGCTTGAAATCGGGCGCGGAATGGGGTTTAATAGCCTTTTTCACGACGGGGCGGGCG
>JAFSTA010000161.1 GCA_017450695.1 Kiritimatiellia bacterium
ATCGCCCATTGGAATAGCTGATGCACCGTGTCGTCAGGCCTGTGGACGGACGATCCCACCAAAGCCGACCATACACATCCGTATGCCCGGTGTATTTCTTCTTTTTCTTCCCGTCCTTGGTCTTGATGCTCGTATGGCACTTCAGTCTCAACCCAGAATCGCTCGGCCACGACTTCCGTCCACCACCATCATGAGGCGTCGCTTGAATTCGCTTCAGATTCTTCTTGCTGAGTGCCGCAGCCCGATGGTTCTTAATCTTCCCAGTCGGATCAACATATTCTGTCCCAGCGGAAATCGGTGGAAGATTCGCAATGACTTGACGAACTGTCCGATAATGTTGCTTGCCGTCTTCGTTGCCATGCGTGGCTTCAGGAATACACGCCTCACCATGCAAACTGGCAAGGAAAATGAAACGATGCCGAATCTGTGCAGCTCCGTAATCTTGCGCAGCAACAACACTTCCAGGAGCTTCATATTCATATCCAAGTTTATCTATGACCGCAAGAAACGATTTGAAAGGACTCTCCTCATTGTCACGTGGCTTCTGTACCCCAGGAACATTCTCCACGAAGACAAAATCAGGACGAATTGCTTTTATTAAACGGGAGAATGAAAGTAAAAGCTTGCTTCTAGGATCGCCCTTAAGTTTAGTGGTCTTTTGCTTAGTGAATGGTTGGCAAGGTGCACATCCACAGAACAATATCAAATGGTCAGGGTATTTCTCGACCTCTCGCCTCAGTTCACTGACCTTCAACTTATTTACGTCCATTTGCCTGAAGACCGCTTCCGGGAAATTCTTCTTATATGTGTCAGCTGCGGCAGAATCTATGTCAAGGGCCCAAGCAATATCCATACCGGCCTCTCGAAACCCCTCACTGGTTCCGCCACAACCACAGAAGAAATCAAAGACGGCAATCCGCTTCATTCCAAGTGCCCCTGTTCCTAACACACGGACATAGGGTGCGGCCTTTCCGCCCCGTCCATGTTTTCGATGAAAACAATGTCTGCAAAAACCTGTCTTAACATCAGATTCACCAATTACACCATTCTTGCAACCGACCAGCCGATCCTGTCGGCCCCCGGATGGCGGTGCTCGTCATCCGGCGATAGGGTTTCATCCATTCCTGAACGAAACGCAAGAATTATAGATGAATCGAAAGGAATCTCCAAGCCAAAAATAAGTTACACCCACGGCTCGGCTGGTAGCTTGCCTACAAGTTCAACCTGAATTCCTCTGGTGGAGAATTTGAAAAACCACGGAACACACGGAATACTCAGAAAATCACCAGTTTCTTGGGACGTCGATTCCGTGAGTTCCGTGTGTTCCGTGTGTTCCGTGGTGAATCATGGCGCGTTGAAATTTTGCGGCTTTCCCCATTTGGGTGAATTCGCTTTCAGCCGTAATGTGTGTGTCTCGGGGCGAAAGTCCCTGTCTTCAACACTTTCTCTGCGTACTCTGCGCCCTCCGCTTCTCGGCGTGAGGCAAAACAAAACTTACATGCATACACATCTCCGTGCGTGATACGCGGAGCTAACGCGCTGGAGACGTTGGTACCTCGTCGTTCAGCAGGAGTGCCCGCAGTTCGCGCATGGAATCGACGACGGCAGTGTATGGTTCGTGGCGCGGATCCCCGAATCCGAAACGGCAGTAGCAACTGCGAATCCCCGCGCGTTTCGCCGCTTGCAGGTCGGTGAAGTTGTCGCCGACCATCCAATCGGTCGCGTCCAGACGGACGGACATCCGTTCCGCCGCCAAGAACAGGGATTCGGGGTCGGGCTTGAGCGTCGGCGCGTCCCCGCCACCGATGATGACATCCAAGAGCGGGGCGAGACCGAGACCATCCACAATCTTTCCCGTGAGTTCGGCTGGCTTGTTCGTTACCAGCGCCAGTTTCCATCCGGCGTCGCGCAGAGCGTGAAGCGTTTCCTGCGTATCGGGGTAGAGGCGGGTCTTGTCGAGACAATGCGCGGCATAGTTGCGCTTCTGCGCCGCGAGCAGTTCGTCGAGTCGATCCCGACATTCGGGAATCGTGCGCTGCACAAGGCTACGCATTCCCTCGCCGACGGCATCGCGAACGGTTTCCTCGGGAATCGCGGGAAGCCCAAAATCGGCGCGTGTCAGGTTGATGGCGGCGGCGAGGTCGGGAACCGACGCGATCAAGGTTCCGTCCAGGTCAAAGAGAGCGGTTTTCATAGGAGAGTTATTCGCGGAAAATCTTTTTCAGGAAATACGGCAGGTCAATCGTGCCGGCATACCGTTTCCCGTTCAGGACATAGCAATACGCCGTGTCGCGCTTCGCCAATTCCAACGCCACGTGGAGGGCGGGAGAGGACATCTGCACGCTGGCGAAGCGCTTCGTCATGACATCGGCGAGACAGAGCGACTCTTCCCCGTGCAGGAGGCGCGAGAACGACTCAAAGTTGATCCGCTTGGAGAGGTTGCGGAACCACAGGAAATGTTTCGGCAGGTTTTTCTCCAGAAGGGACTTGGCGCGGATCACGCCCAGCATCTCGCCGTCCTCGTTGACAATCGGCAGCTCAATCTGCTGGCGCAGGATCAACCGGTCGATCGCGGTCTTCAGGCTTTCGGTGATCCGCAACGGCTCGATTTGGTCGCTCATGATGTCGGCGGCGAGCAGGAAGTCGGGGAGTACCAGACCGCCTTTCTCGAAGAAGCGCATGATCTCGTCCGGATCTTTCATACGGGAGACCGTATGGACGGTTTCGGTATCCTCAAAGAGCGAGGCGATCGCCTTGAGAATCTGGAGGTAGAGGGCCGGTTGTGAAGTCGGGATTAAGATGAGAAACACCAAATGGACAGGCTCCATCTCGTCCGAAAAAGAAATACCCTTTTCCGAGGTCAGGACCCCGACGTAAGGCCGCTGCAGGTTGTCGATTCGCGTATGGGGCAAGGCGATTTCCTGGGGCACAACCGTGTCCGCAAAGGACTCCCGCTCAAGGATCGCCTGCTGGTACGAGATGGCGTCTGAGATGCCGTGAACGGCAGCAAGACGATTCAGCAGCAGGTAAATCGATCGGTCTCGGTCGCAGTCATCATCTGCGACCACGATATCATCCGCGCTGAAGAAAGAAGTAAGGTCTAAACTTTTTCTGTTGTTTGAGTGCAAGTGAAACATGATTCCTTCCTGGAATGGCTTCCGTGTTTCGTTTACGGAAGACAAGTATAAGGAAAAAACGGAGCAAGTCAACCTAAATTCCTTTGTCGGGTGGTGGCGGGTAGCCAGACGGTTAGGTGGTTGGGGGGCGGGTGGCTGGTAGCTGTTAGCCCCCGCTCACGCGTTGTGCGAGTGGTTCGATTCAGATAACTTCTCCGATTGTTCACAATTGGCACAATTGTCATCATTGCCACAAATACAAATTGAAATGGCATTGTGATTTGTGACATTGTTGGCATTTGTGAACATTTGAGATTTGTGAACAATGAAGTTATAGACGAGCTGGGCAAGCGTGTTCAGCTGGGTATTCCGGATACGCATTGCGGACGCGACGGAGCGCGTCCCTCCCCTTCTCTGCGTGAGGCAATCCTATTGCTTTCCGCCGCAGCTGCCGCCACCATCACCCGACGAGGAACTGGCGCATGGATTCTGGCGTTGTGCAGGATACGAACTTCTCCGCGCTGGTGGAGGGATTGGTCAACAGGGCGCTGAGATAGGCCTGGACGCGCAGGTACGGACCTGCCGCCGCCACCGGGGAGATCGTCAGGATAACCACCCTGACAGGAAGATGATCCATTGTTTCATAGCCGGGCACACCGTCCGGCGATCCGATGGTGGCGACGGCTCCGACCAGCTTCTCCACCGCGTCCGTACGCCCGTGCGGCACCGCGATTCCGTGCTGGAGTCCGGTGGACTGTCCATGCTCGCGCTCCTGAATCGCCGCGCGTGATCTGTCGAGGTTGCGGATCAACCCCTTCTTGTACATTTCCCCGGTCATCACGTTGATCAGCTCGCGGAAGGAGGAGACCTTCAGGTTCGGCAGATAGAGGAACTGGTGAATGAGACGGACGGCTTCATCCTTGTGCGGCGGAACAATCTCGTTCTTCTTGGGCTTGATCATCGTGGCGATCTGGCCGGTCTTGATCGGCTGCGCCAAGTCATGCGCGAGCGTGTTCAGAGACGCCACCACCTCGTTGATGGCCATCGCGATGAACTGGCGGTCTTCCGGCTGGCACTCGAAGATCAACTTGTTGCCCTTGCGGGAGCAGGTGATTTCCGTCTCGTTCCGGGAGACTTGCCAGATGTCCTCGTCGGGATTCAGCAGCGAGGTGAAGAACCCTTGCGAGCGGAATACCTTGATCAGGTTCTCCATCATGAGCGTAGCGGCGGATTCTGTCGGCATGGCGAAGGACAGCGGCGCGGAATCCTTTCTACGGTCGGACTCCTGGTTTCGGACACCGCCTCGCTTGACATCGAACAATCCCACGAGGCAAGGCGGCGCGACCACGGTCGTAACCAGCGTCATCAAAATGCCGATTCCGAAAATCTCGGAGGTGAGGTAGCCCGAGGAAAGCCCGATACCCGCGATAATCAGGGCGACTTCGCCACGGGGAATCATCCCGGCACCGATCCGAAGGGAGCCGAGCGTATTGAACCCGCAGAACAGGGCGGGGACGGAACACCCGATCACCTTCGCGGCGACTGCCAGAAGCGTGTAGATGCCGCCGAAGATCAAGACCGGTTTGGAGATCAGCTGGTGGCAGTCCACCATCATGCCCATCACGCAGAAAAAGACGGGCACGAGGAAGGTGTAAACGGACTGCAGGTTTTCCTGCACGACATACCGGATGTCGGTGCGGGAGAGGGCCAGCCCCATCACATACGCGCCGATGATCAGCGTCAACCCCATCGCCTCGAAAAAGCCCGCGACGATCAGGGAGAGTCCGAACGCCAACGTCGCGACCGCGAGGGGCGACTTGAAGAGCTTGAGAAGCCAAGAGATGCGGCGAGCCGCAAGAATCCCGATGACCGTTCCACCCAGCCAAATGCCGAACGCCTGCGCGGCGATCTTTCCGATCGGTCCCCAATTCACGGCACCGCCCGATCCTGTCGCGCCCTTCGCCTGAATGATTCCCATGCCGATCGCCAGCACAATGATACCCAGCACATCGTCAATGACAGCCGCCGCCATTGTCGAAACCCCCTCTGCGGAATCCATCACCTTCCGTTCCGAGAGGATGCGGGCCGTGATGCCGACGGAGGTCGCGGTACTCATAATGCCCATGAACAGCGCGGCCGGATGGAAAATCGAGAGGGTTTCGTTCGCGAACGAGGGAACCAGTTTCGGAAGCAGGTAAACCGCGCAAAGGTCACCCAGAAAGAAGGACGCCAACACGCCGCCGACACCGATCATCGATCCCGCGAACGCATAGCGGAGGAACATCTTCAGATTGGTTTCGATGCCGGACAGGAAAAGCAGGATGACGGAGGCGATGGTGCAAAGCCCATAGAGTTCGGGAGTGACGGGCACGCCGCTACCGGCCGCCGGCAAAGGAAACACGCCGTGCGAGAAGACCCCCGAACCGAATCCCAGTCCGCCCAGCGCATACGGACCAATCGCAATGCCAGAGGCAAGCTCGCCCAAGACACTCGGCATCCGCAGCTTGGTGGCGAACATTCCGCCAAGTTTCGCGACAAACATGATGCACCCCACCTGCAACGCCAGGAAGAGCATCTTTTCCGTCAGCGTCTGTTGTCCCGCTCCCGTCCCCGGCGCGACCTCGCCCGCGAAAGCGGGGACTGCCAACAGAAACACGGCGGAAAGAAGCCAAAACAACCGATAACCTTTTTTCATGTTTGCGTCCTTACCATTCGAAAAGAACTAGTATGCGCCAAAACAGGCGCGGTTTCAAGCCGAATTTCCCTCCCGCGCCCCATGCGCCGTCAAACGAACTGGATACAGACCGGGCGATAGGTCTCGTATGCGTTCTGCAGCGGAGTCATGGTGCCGTTCTCGCGGTCGTAGGCGTAGGTCATCAGGTTGTTCGACATCTTGTGCCCGACAACCAGGAACTTCTCGCCCGGCATGAACGTGAAGTCGCGCGGGAACTTGCCGACCAACTGGTTGATGGTCAACAGCGTTAGCGCGCCGGTTTCGGTGTCGATGTCATACACCGCAATGCTGTTGTGACCGCGGTTGGAGGCGAAGAGGCGCTTCCCGTCCGCCGAGACCTTGATGGCGGCCGCTTTCGTGTCGCCCTGAAATCCTCCCGGCAGCATGGAGATTGTCTGGACCGGCTCGAAGCGTTTGCCGTCGTAGCGGAACGAGGTGACCGCGTTGCCGAGCTCGTACACCAGAAACGCCAGCTTTCCGTTCGGATGGAAGATGAAGTGGCGCGGGCCGAGTCCGGGAGCGGTGCGGATCGTCACGTCCTTGCATTCGTTCAGACCGTTCGCCCGGTTCTTCCAGTCGAAGACCTTCACCGCGTCGATACCGAGATCCACGATGCAGAGGTAGTTCCCGTCCGGGGAGACCACCGAGCAGTGCGCGTGCGCCTTGTCCTGACGCGGCTTGTTCGGACCGTCGCCGGTATTCTGTCCCGCCGTCACGCGCCCCAGCGCACCGTTCGCGTCCAGCGCGAAACAACCGTAGGTGGCGTTGACGTATTCCGCCCAAACAACCCCGGACTCCGCCGGATCCAACGCCACGTAACAGGGCGGCGTAACCGGACCGACGGAAACGCGGTTCAGAAGTTCCAGCTGGTCGCCGCGCATCGAATACGCCGCCACCGCGCCGTTCTTGCCTTTGTCCGGATTGGAGGGATCGCGAAGCCCTGCGTACAGACGGGTCCGCGCCCGGTTCATGCAGAAATAGGTCGAATCAATGGTTTCCGGAATGTCCCGGATTTTCGTGAACTTTCCGGTTTCAGTATCCGCGTCGAAAAACTGGATACCCGCATTCGTCCCGTTCGTGTAGCTGCCGACAATCATCAACGTCTTCATGATGCACCTCTCTTCAAAACGCCCTCCATCATAATACGGAATTCCCCGCTTGTCGAGTCTGTTTCCTCCGTAATTGGCAGGTGGCTGGTAGGTGGTAGCTGGTAGGTGGTGGCTGATAGCCCGCCACCCGTGCCGGCCGAGAGGCTGAGGAGAAGGGATACACCAGGGACGCGCCTCGTCGCGTCCGCAATGCTTACCCGGCTTAACACGCCCAAGCAGCTTACCCGGCTTAATGCGCAACCGCCCGAAATTGCGGCTTGCCCTCTCGCCGTAAAATAACTATAATCAAGCGCATTCGTTTTACGGGCATCCCCGTCTGTGGGTACAGGCTGGAGATTCCCTTGAGCAAGGAAACTGGAGTCACAATCATGATCGTCACAACCAAAGAGCTTTTCAAGCTTGCCTACGGCAAATACGCAATCGGTGCGTACAACATCAACAACCTGGAGCAGACGATGGGGCTGTTCGAGGGCAACGTCCGGAGCAAGGCTCCGTTCATCGTGCAGCTTTCCAAGGGCGCGCGCAGCTACACGCACAAGAAGATGCTTGAAGCCCTGATGAAGACCGCCGACGAGATTTTCCCGGAAGCGATTTTCGCGGTTCACCTGGATCACGGCGATGAGGCGACCTGCATGGACTGCATCGACTCCGGCGTGTATTCCTCCGTGATGATCGACGCCTCCGCATTCCCCTACGAGCAGAATGTCGAGATCACCAAGCGCGTCGTGGATGCAGCGCACGCAAAGGGGTTGGTCGTGGAAGCTGAACTCGGTCAGCTGAAGGGCGTCGAGGAAGACGTGAAGGCCGCCGAGCACGTTTACACGAAGCCGGAAGAGGTTGTCGATTTCGTCTCCAAGACCGGATGCGACTCCCTCGCCTGCGCGATCGGCACCTCCCACGGCGCGTTCAAGTTCTCCGGCGACCAGAAGCTCCGCTACGACATTCTCGAAGAGATCCAGCGCCAGCTTCCCGGATTCCCGCTGGTCATGCACGGCTCCTCCTCCGTTCCTCCGGGCGAGGTCGCGCGTATCAACGCCGCCGGCGGACAGATCCTCGGCGCGAAGGGCGTCGATGCGACGCAGTTCCTCGGCGCGGCCAAGCGCGGCGTGACGAAGATCAACATCGACACCGACGGTCGCCTGGTCTGGTGCCGTGTCCACCGCGAGCTCTTCCGCGACAAGCCGGCCGAGTTCGACCTGCGCAAGCCGGGCAAGATCTTCATGAAGGAGTACGCCGACTTCATCTACGAGAAGAACTGCCTCCTTGGTTCCGCGTACCGTGCGGATGAGGTTCGCGCCGCTCTCGCGAAGTAACCAGCGACGCGCAAACCCATTGAAGCGTGTGAACCGCGATGCTCCGGCATCCTCCGATTCACACGTTTTTTGTGGTTTGCCCGCCGCTCATCGCGTGACCCCCTTGTCTCGCTTTCTATTCCTTGACTTCTGAACGCCCTGGCCTTTCAGCATCTTCCCCTACCGCAGAAACCCAGAACTCCCATGTCGATCAAATTCACAGTACAAGGCTTGCTGATCTATTGCACGTTCGCCTGTTTTCTCCTCACGCTTCTTTCCTGGCGTCGCGTCAAGCCTTCCCGTGTCTTTTGGTTCGCCGGGTTTCTCGCCGCGTGCCTTTCCCTTTGCTGGCGTGGAATCCACACCGGACACCCGCCGATGCAGAACCTCTTCGAGTTCTTCCTCTGCATGGCGGTGGTCTTCTGGCCGCTCTCCCAATGGAACCGCTGGAAGAACGGACTGGACACGCGACTTTCCGATGCCGCGCTCGGCGTCTTGATCCTCTTCCCCGCCGGATTCGTTTTCGACGAAAGCGTGCGGCTGTTGCCGCCCGCCTTGCAAAGCCCCATTTTCGTCCCCCACGTCGGCAGCTATGTCGCCGCCTACGTGCTGCTCGCCCGCGCCACCATCCTGGCTTTTCCCTTTTGGAAAGCGACGGACGCCGCGGATGCCGCCCTGCAACGCCGTGCCGATGCTGTACACCAGACGGTCGCCTGTGGCTTCTTCCTGATGACGCTGGGACTCTTGCTCGGATCCGTTTGGGGACAGCTCTGCTGGGGGCATTACTGGGCATGGGATCCGAAGGAGATGTGGTCGCTCGCGACCTGGATGATCTACGCCGCCTATTTCCATTACCATCTGCAACACGGCATCACCCGTCCCCGCCCCCTCTTCCTGCTGTTGGCGACAGGTCTGCTCTTCATCATCCTCACGTTGACGTGGATCAATCTCTCCCGCCTTTTCACCGGAATGCACAGCTACGCCTAAGCGCACATCCTGTGTGCGATTGCGTATTCAGCGGCGCGGCAGTGACTATCGCGTTCCGTCCCTACCCGACCACGCGAACGCAAAAGATTTCCTTGTTGAACTGTTCGTCCAGCGCCTGCACCAGCACATCGCCCGGCTCCTGCGCTAAAAGAACACCTTCTGCCTCCGCGATCGTGGCATGCTTGGTGAAGAAGGTGTAACGCTTTTCCGGCACCTTCTCCTTGTCCGTCTGAACACAGTCGTCGCCGTCGTAACAGCACCAACGGATCTTGCCTTTCATCCCCGTGGCGAAGGTCAGTCGCTCGCCCTTCTTCACGGTTCGCGGACCGGTGTGGTAGATGCGATCCTGCCCACCGCCCACACGCGTGGCGTAGAGCGTACCGTCTTCCGCCAGCTGGTAGATGTCGAACGTCTGCTCGTAGATCGTGCCCCGTTTCTTGTCTGGCAAGGTCCCGCAGAATGTCGAACCGATCTTGTAATCGGCGTAGGCCGCGTCACATGCCCCCGTGACATACAGGATGCCGTCGCAGAATGTCTGGCGGTCGGCGTGACGGTGTCCGGTCAGGTCCATCACGATCCGTCCGCGCGCCCCCGTGTAGTCGAACTCTTGACCGCACAGCTGCAGTTTCCGTCGGTTCTGGTAGGCGTCGAGAATCTTCCGCAGGAACTCCTGCACCTTCCGCTCCCCCGCGCTGGGCGTGACGATCGGCGCACAGGGAATGTGGTGCATGACAACAACGGAGTACCCTTCCGGAATCGTCGCGAACGCGACGGAGGCGAGCCATTCTGCCTGCGTCTCGTGGATGCCGTACCTCACACCCCAAAAAGACTCGTGTCGTTCGGTCGCGGTGTCCTGCGAGTCCGCGACGATATACCGCATTTTCGCCTCGGGGAAATCGACATAGAAATAACACGCCGTCGGATCCTTCGCGTTCGTGACCCCCTTCCGGTTGCCGCTCCACGACATCAGGAAGTCGCGCGCCTCGCAGGAAGTGTAGGTCCATCCCTCATCCACATGCCAGTCCTTGCGGATGGTGAAATCGTGGTTTCCCTTCGCCGTATAGACGATCCCCCCCGCCGCCTCGATGGGGTCCAGCCAGAACGTACGATAGTCCCGTAACGTGGCATCGATCACCGCCTTGTCTCCGAACGCGCACGGGAGGTCGCCGCCGCACAGCACCTTGTTGATCCCCGTCGCCCGGATAAGATTGGCGATCATTTTGCCGGAACGTTTGGCGTTCGCGGGGATGTGCGGATCGGTGATGAAGAAGAAACTGTCCGTCACCTTCGCCCGCTGGCGGATCGAGGCAACCCGGTCTGCGATTCCCCGCAGATACCCGTCGTAAAACTCGGGCAGCGGATCACTCCCCTGCTCTGCCGCGAGAGACGTGACGGAATTCAGTACGCCGGAAACGGCGGCAACGCCGCCCAACAGGAAAGAACGACGCTTCAACTCGACAATCGGATCGTGATTCATTTGTCCTCCTTTTCCGCCGGCAGCCCCGCAATCACCTCCACCTCAATCTGCGCTCCCGCCGGAAGCGCGGATACCGCCACGCAACTACGCGCGGGAAGGCTGGTGAAATACCGCGCATAGAGCTGGTTGATCTCCGGAAAGACAGTCATGTCCAACAGAAAAACCGTCGTCTTCACCACGTGGCCGTACCCTGTTCCGGCGGCATCGAGAATCGCGCCGATATTGCGAAAGATTTGCTCCGCCTGTTCCAACGCGGTCTTCCCCGTGATCTTCCCGACAGCCGGATCAATCCCGATCTGACCGGAGAGAAAAAGGAAGCCGTTCACGGAAACCGCTTGGCTGTATGGCCCGATCGCGGCGGGCGCGTGACTCGTGTGAATCGTTTTCATGTCCGAAACTCCTTGCTTATCAGTTCAAAGTTAGGTGGTTTACTTGGGTGGTTAGGCGATCGATTGCAGTCGATCGCATTCGATAGCTATCGATTCTTTCCTGTTCCCTACTGTCTCAACTTACCCTCATTTCCATTCCCGTGCAAACGCGGGCGGCGGGCTAACCACCTAGAGGCTACTGGATCATCGCATATTCGCCCGTCGTTCCTTTGTCACGCGACCGATACTTCTTCCAGATCGCCGCGTCGTACAACGCGGGAATGAAGACGCCGCCGATGACGCTGCGAGCGATGAAACCACGAAACCGCCCGTTGTCCGCCCAGTACCAATCGGTAAACGGAATACGGTCGGGCGTCTCGTTGACGAAGCGGTAGAGCGGCGCAATCAGGGCCTCGAAGTCCTCGCGTTTCCCGGTCAGCGTCGCGGACCAAACCGTCCAGTCCGCCTTGGTGTAGTTGAGCCGGCTGTCGAGTGGCAGCCCATACGGAAGGAGTAGCTGGCGGTAGGCGGCAACCTCCCGCTCGGCAATCTCCTTCGGGAAGAGGTTCAAGCCGAGGATGCGGTCCCAAACGAGATTGTACTTCTGCGCCCACGTGTCCTGCGGATGATGGCAGGGGCCGAGAACCAGCTTCGCCGCGCCGTGGCGGCCGCCCTTCGCGGCCGCGATCCACTGCGGCACCATACCCTTCGCGAGCGAGGCGTATTTCGCCGCCGTCTCCCGTTCGCCGCGCATCTCCGCGAGACGGGCGTAGCACGCGAGAGCCACGATCGACTTGACGGACAAATTTCCGTTGTGCGCGAGATGCCCCGCGAAGTCATCCGTGCAGAGCTGGTTGCCGGGATCGTAACCGAACTTCGTCAGGTACTCCGCCCACTTCGTCACCTCTCCCCACCAGCGGCCCGCAAAGTCCGCGTTCCCCTCAGCCGTCGCCACCGCCGCGAGCGAGATGAGCATGTTGCCGCACTCCTCCACAGGCATCCGGAACGTGTCGTCCGTGCCGCCACCCACAGCCTGTCCCTTCTTCATGCCGTAGAACTGTCCCTCCGCCACGGGATAGACTCCGAGGTCATGCGGCGCGTAGGGATAGGGCCATTTCTCGGACGCGGCGTAGATGCATGTGGGGGCAAGCGTCGCCTTCGCGAGCGAGGGACTCGTCAGCAACAGATGCGGCATCTGCGGGTAGAAGACATCCGTCGTGCCGATCAGGCCGCCGGAACCGTTCTCCTTCGAAAAGTAGAAAGGCTGCCCGTTCGCGTCGGCAACAAGTTTGCAGGCGGCGAAGGACTGCCGGTAGGACAACGCCGCTATCCGCGCGTATTTCTCCCCGCCGAGTTTCCGCATGTCCGCCGTGAACTCGGCATCGAAGGCATCCAGCTTTGCCAGAAGCGTTGCGTAATCCTTCTCCGCCTGTTCCAGCATCGCCGTGAAGGAAAGACCGTTCCGATGCCACCACGCCGGCAAATCTTTGCCGAAGAACCGAATGGATTTCACATCGTCATACGCCAAGATGAAATGCGACTCGCCCCCCTTCACGGCGGAGGGACCGACCAACCACGCGTACCCCCAGTTGCAGCGGACGCGGTCTCCGATCATGCCAAGCGGCTTTTGCTCGGCGCGCCCGATCGAAACCGCTTGCATTCCGGCTACGGTTGCCGTATTCGTCACCACCGGTGCCTTGTCATCGTTCGTCGCCAAGGCGGGCGAAATGGACGGCACCAGTTTCCACTCCTTCGCGCCGGAGACACGCGCGGTCACGTAGGTGACGGGGCGAGAGAAAACATCCAGGTCGTCCGGCAGTTTCGCCGTCGAGAAACGCAGTTCAGCGGAGAGCGAACCGTCTTTGAACGTACAGACCGTCTGCGTGGGACGCACATCCAGCGAAGCCTGCGGCAACGCCGGAACGCCCGTCGGTTCCAATCCGCACAACCGCCATGTCTTCCCGTCCGCCTCCAGCAGGATCGAAATCGGCTGCCGCACCCCCGTCCAGTGCGTCGTTTCCACATCCGTGAGACGGTCCGCCGCGCTCCACACGCTGAAGAAAGGATCACACTGCACCAGCGGAACGGCGGGCGGACGGAAATCCGCACGGCACCAAACCGACACACAGAGAACCACACCCGTCAACAAAATCCGCTTCATCATTCGTTCCTTTCTCATTTTCCGGTCATGCCGACCCACAGCATACCAAACACGAAACCACTCTAACAAAATCTCCCATGCCAAGCAAGGTCAAAGCGGTTCCGCCAAGAGTAACTTTTCGGCACCAGCTACGCGGGAATGAAAATGAGAGAAAGTTTGTTTTGCACAAAGAACACAGAAGGAAACAAGTCGCCCAATCGGGGAAGCGACAGTTGTCGCTTTTGCGTGGCAACAGAACAGAATGAAGCGGCAGGAGTGCCGCTTCCCCGAAAGCCGACGGCGAAGGCACCGCCGCTACGCAGCGGTCGCGACGGGGCGCGACCCTCCCCTTGCGGCTCTGCGTAAGGCAAAGGAAAATTTTCCACACTTGCTCATTCCGTGAGTTTCATTGCACTCTGGTTTTCCGCATTGACTTATGTACGCCATTGGCGTATAATGTCACCATGATTTTCGTTGAAACAAGCTTATTCACGCGCCGTATTGTCCAGCTAATGGACGATAATGTGTATCGTGAACTGCAGGAACACTTGGCAGTACATCCTGAAGCCGGATCGCTCATTATAGGTTCTGGCGGAGTTCGAAAGATCAGGTGGCGGGGATCAAACAGGGGAAAACGTGGCGGATCAAGACTCATCTACTACTGGGATAATGGCAATCAGATACTGATGTTGTACGTCTATCTGAAAAACGAACGAGAAAATCTGACGCCAGAACAGGTTTCGATGATGAGAGAAGTGGCAAAGGAGTTCAAGAATGAACAAGAAGAACTTTGAGATGCTGTTGGGAAGCATGCGTGAGGGTGCGCAGATTCTTCGCGGAGAACGTACGCCAACCCGACAGTTTGAAGTGTCGAAGAAAGAAGATGTGCGATTCGTGCGCCAAACGTTTCATGCGAGTCAAGGCGCATTTGCAAAGATCATGGGCGTAAGTGTAAGCACCTTGAGGAACTGGGAACAGGGACGACGCCGTCCAACTGGTGCAGCCCGGGTACTTCTCAAAATCGCCTTACGGCAGCCGGATCTTTTTCGAGCGGCAGTTCAAGAAGACTGTCCTGAACTGGCGTTCAAATAACCCCTCCCCTTGCGGCTCTGCGTGAGACATGCGACACGCGACATGCGACGTGCGATATGCGCGAGGACATTCCGACTTTTCGACACGCGCCTACCGCGTATCCCTATCTTTTCTGCTTCTCAGCTGGCGGCGGACTAACCACCCCACCACCTAACCACCCCACCACCTAACCACAAGACCACCCAACCATAGAGCTTATAGGCTAAGCGTGTTCAGCTTTGCGGTCGCGACGGGGCGCGACCCTCCCCTGTTCGACTTTGCGGTCGCAACGGAGCGCGACCCTTGCGGCTCTGTCGCGCCGTTCAGCCGCCGACCTCGTCTTGCGCTTCCGCCTGTTGGCGTTGCAAGTCGTCCAGACGGGAGGCATCGCGTTCCCATTCCTCGTTGAATGTGTCAAGCCGGTCTTGAATCCACTTCAGGCGTCTGTTCAGCGTACCGAAATCGGTTTCGGGCGTCGGGTTGAAGAGTTCGGAGGAGACCTCCTCCAGTTCCGCTTCCAGGGCATTGATTTCGGCTTCTTCCTTCGCCACCTTCTCCTTGAGACGCCGAATCTCCGGCGCAAACCGCTCGCGCGCGGCGGCGCGCGCCTTGCGCAGTTCCTTGCCGACCAAGCGCGGCGTGGCGGAATCCGACGGGACCTCCTCCTTCGCCGGAAGCGCGGAAGGCTCGACCACACGCGCCGTGTCGCTCATGCCCCCCGTCTTCTCCAGATAGTAGTCGTATCCGCCGGGATACCGCCGGATCCCCTCCGGCGTGATTTCCAAAATCGCTTCGGCGGTGTTGCGCACGAACTCGATGTCGTGGCTGACGAGACAGACCGTGCCCGTGTAGAGCTTCAACGCCTTTTCCAACGTCTCGCGTCCTTCCAAATCCAGGTGCGTGGTCGGTTCGTCCCGCAGCATGAAGTTCGGCGGATCGAGGAAAAGACGCAGGAACGCGAGGCGGATCTTCTCCCCACCGCTCAACACGCCGGAGAGCTTGGTCACGTCATCGCCCGAAAAGCCGAATGCCGCAAGCTGGTTGCGCAAATCCTTTTCCGGCAGATTCGGAGCGCATCGCTTGGCGCACTCGAAGACCGACACGTCGGGCGGAATCGTCTCGGAGAACTCCTGCGAGAGGTACCCGATCTTGACCTGGTGTCCCAGCGTGCAGGTCCCCTGCGTAGGCTTTCGCGTCCCCGCCAAAATCCGCAGCAGCGTGGTTTTTCCCATGCCGTTGAATCCGATGATCGCGATCCTCTCCCCGCGCGCGATGGAGAAGTTGACGTCGTGCAGGACATTGCGTTTCCCGTCGTAGGAAAAGAAGAGGTTCTCCGTTCTTGCCGTCTCGACCCCGGAATGCGGCGCGGCGGGAAGTCGCAGGTACCCCGCCGCCTGACTGCGACGCGGCAGGACGACCGCCTCCGCCTGAATCTTCTCGATCATCTTGATGCGGCTCTGCGCCTGCGCGGCCTTGGTCGCCTGGGAACGGAACTCATCGACAAACCGCTGGAGCTGTTCGATCCGCCGATCCTGATTGGCCTTCGCCGCCACCAGGTTCTGGTAGCGGATTTCCCGCTCGCGCAGATAGAAATCCAAATCGCCGTTGTAGCGCGTCGCGGTCTGCGCATCAACCTCCACCGTCACGGAGGTCAGGGTGCGGAGCAGGTAACGATCGTGGGAAACCAGCACCAGCGTCCCCTCGTAGTTCTTCAGGAACCGCTGCAGCCACGCGATCGCGGGCAGGTCCAAATAGTTCGACGGCTCGTCCAGCAACAGCAAATCCGGTTTCGCGGCGAGAACGCGAGAAAGTTCCGCGCGCATCTGCCACCCGCCGCTGAAGCTGGCAAACGGTTTGTCGAAATCCTCCACGGGGAATCCCAGTCCGCCCAGCGAGACTTTGACGCGCGCCTCCAGGTCATACCCGCCCAGGTGCTCGAACTTCGTCTGAAGCTCCCCCACCTGACGCAGAATCCGATCGCGTTCCCGCGCATCCGCCGCAGTCGGCAGACTATCCTCCAGCCGATGGATCTCGGCCTCCATCTCCGACAATCCGGCGATTCCGCGCATGGCATATTCCAGCAGCGTCTCTCCGGGCGTGTCGGGATGCAGATGCTGGCGGACATTCCCGATGCGCGGATTCTCGTCGATGATGACATCGCCGACATCCGAATCCGTCTCGCCCAAGATTAAGCGGAACAGGGTAGATTTCCCGGAACCGTTCGGTCCCACGATCCCGACACGTTCTCCCCGGTTGATCCGGAAGTTCACATGCTCCAGCACGACCTGCGTACCGTAGCGGACACCGATTTCGCGAAATTCAATCATGGCGTCATCAACCCAAATTCCACCCAACCTTTCTAGACATCTAGGCTTCTAGAATCCTAGACGCGACCAGCCAACACCTATTTCTCACGCGAATAGCGGATGCGGTACATTTCCGCGCCGACCTTCCGCGCCGCCTCCACCAGTTCCGGATACGGCTGGTCGCAGACATCCAGAAAACCGATCTGGTAATTCTCGCCGTCAAAGCGCCCGGTGACCGGCTGGTCCTGCCACTGGAACCAGTGCGTGCCAATGTAACGCGGATGGCGCAGGGCGCACTCCACATACTTGCGGTAACAGGACGCGCGTTCCTGCTGGCTCGTCGTGAAAACAAGCCCCGTGTGGAGCATCCCGCGATCCAACGCACCGAAGTGGAACTCCCCCACAATCATCGGCCTGTCCACGCTCCCTTCCGGCAAATCGCGTTCGGGCTTGAACTTGTAGGTGTTGACACTGACCACATCGCAATACTTGGCGGAGGCGCGGAAAACGCTCTCGCGTCCCCATGCGATGCGGCACCCCAGGTAGAGGCGATGCGGGGCGACGGAATGAATCGCGTCCGCGATCGTCTTGAAGTACTTCTCGGCGACAACCTGATGGAACGCCTCCAAATCCGACACGCAGAGCTTGGCGGCGGGAACATTGGTGCTGTCCATCATCTCCGCCCAGCCCCCGTATTTCGTCTCCCACGCGGCGTTGAGTTTCTCCGTCGTGCCGTATTTCTCCTGCAGCCAGAGCAGCATCCGCTGTTTCGCGGGTTGCTTCGCGGGCGAGCAGAGGGTCGCGCGTCCCAACGAGTCCTCCCCGTCCCCCCACGAGAGTTCGTTATCGACAAAGAACCCGATGCACCACGGATCGTCCGTCGTGCCGTCCTTGCGCTGCTTCTCCACCTCGGCCTTCAGGGACTCCTCGAACTCCTTGCTGAACGGATCGCGGAACTTTCCCCAGTATCCGACCGATCCCTCAATCATCGGCCCGTGCGGCGAGAAGGTGACGGTATAAGGCGTCTGTCGCATCAGATACACCTTGGGATTCGACCAGTTCGCGACCGTGTTGACACCCCACGCATTCAGACGGCGGTGGGCACGTGCGCAAAACTCCTCCAGCCAGCCGTCCCCGTACATGCGCATCCGGTTCGCCTTGTGGAAATCGTAATTGCTGTGTCGGGTTCCCGCCTTGTACACGCCCTTGGTTCCCCAGCCCCATCCCGTTCCGTAGCAGGACTTGAAGGGGCCGTTCGGATCGGGCAAGGACTCGAAGTATTTCTCGCGAAGCCCGACGCCCGTCTCCTGTCCCAGCCCGACGCAATCAATCCCGTGCGAGAAGAAAAGCCGTCCGTCCGGATCGACCAGCCACCACGTCCCGTTCACCTTCTGCGTCCGAAAGAACCCCGTCGCCTCCAGCTTCGGCCCTTTCGCCCAGCCGCCCCACTTGTCGCGGTCCGGGAAGTCGTTGCCGTGCCGGGCGAGCCACTCGTCCTCGCGCGCCTTCGCCTGTTTCAGCTCCGTCTCGTTGTGAACCTTGCCCGGCCACTCCCCGTGCTTGAACTGGCCGAACTCATCGACGAACGGGAAGAAGGTATCCGCCTTCAGCATGACTTGCGGTTCGACACGCCCGGTCGCCGCCATTCCCAGCAGCGCGAAAGACTTCGCCTCTTTCGGTTCGTTGACAAACACATGCACGGAAGCGATGCTGTCCGCGCGAAAACTGGCATCCGTGACGGCCCTGGGATACCCGCGCATGTGTTCGATCTCAAGCGGCTTGTCCAGTACGAAATGGTCATACTGGATCGGGGCTCGCACGATTCCGAATCCGTGCGGCGGCAGCTCCACGCTCGAATCGCGCTGTCCGTGCGGATGGCTCTTCACGCTCACGCAGACGCGTACCGGCTTGTCCGAGAGGTTGGTGACAGCCGTCATCACCTTCGCGAATACACTCAAATCTTTTCTGTCGGGGAAAGCGACCGTGATGCCTGGCCATTTTTCCTTCGAGCCAGGCTTCTCGCCGACCCGCACGCAAACGCGATCCCCGTCCACCGTGATCGTACTGTCCGAATGGGCTGAAACCTTGCTCGCGTCAGAAGGCCAGAGAATCAGCTTTTCCGCCGCCTGTGTCACCATGCAAAATCCAACCGTCGCCAGCGCAGCGGCCCACGCCACATCTGCAATCCTTTTCATGCCATTCTCCCCTGTTGAATCATCAGAAGCGCCTGTATTCTCTCACAAAGAACGCCTCTTGGCAAGCCTACCACGAAACAAACGAAGGGAACCGTACCGTCCGGGTTTTACGGTTGGTTGTCCCCGCGAGGCAAGTTCGTCCGATGCGAGGCACTGCCCAGTCTCTCAGCTTCCCACTTCTCAGCAGGCACGTCGGGTTCTTCTTAACACGCTTACCTAGCCTGACACGCCTTGACTATACGTTGGCAGGTTAGTCCATGCCCGCGCTCACGCGGAAATGTACCTGCGGATAAGATTGTCTCACACAAAGAGGGGAATTTGTACCACAGAGGCAAAAGGCTCTCTTTGCAAAAGGACAACAACTGGAACAACGGATAGACAACTCGCCTGTGGTCTTCGCGCAACCGCGCGGCGTTTCCTATCCGTCCCGCGGTTGCAAGCCGTCCATCCTTACGTTGTTTCAAGTTGTCTGTGTTGTTTCCCAATCCATGCGTGACCGCATTCTTTTTGGTCGGCCTTGACCAAGTTACTCAGTACACACCACGCTGGCTTGCCGAGAAGAATTGGAGAAGCGTCTGGATTTCAGGAATCGGCTCAATTTCGAGACGGATCCGTTCCAATGCCTGCGAGTGGTTCAGTCCTTCGCGGTAGAGCAGTCGGAAGGCATCTTTCAGAATCGCACGCGTTTCCTTCGAGAATCCGTGCCGGTCGAGTCCCACGAGGTTCGGGCTGCGAATCGCCATGCCCGTGTCTTTGCCCTCCGCGATCATGTACGGAGGGCAGTCCTGACGAACCGCGCTGGCTCCGCCGATCATCGCATAGGTGCCGATTCGGCAGAACTGGTGGACCGCCGTCAAACCGCCGATAATCGCATAGTCGTGTACCTGCACCTCGCCCGCCAGCGTGGCGGCGTTCGACATGATCACATGGTCGCCCACGCGGCAGGCGTGCGCGATATGGCAGTACGCCATGATCAGGCAGTGCGAACCGACATGCGTCACCTCGTTCGCCCGCGTTCCCAGATGCACGGTCGAGAACTCGCGCATCACGGTGTCGTCTCCG
This sequence comes from Kiritimatiellia bacterium, assembly GCA_017450695.1. Classification (GTDB taxonomy): domain Bacteria; phylum Verrucomicrobiota; class Kiritimatiellia; order RFP12; family UBA1067; genus RGIG8368. The sequence goes on from JAFSTA010000161.1 coordinate 19,858, forward strand.
ATCTCCGCGTAGGTGATGTCACCTTCCTTGTATTTCAAATCCTGCGTCTTCATGCCGAGCGCGGCGAAGGGGAAAATCTGGCAACGCTGTCCAATCGTCAGGTGTCCGCCCAAATAGGCGTGGCTCTGCACAACCGTACCCGCACCGATCTTCACGTCGGGTCCGATAACCGCGTAGGGACCGACCTCGACATCGTCCGCCAATTCCGCATGGGCGTCAACAATTGCAGTGGGATGAATCTTTGACATAGTCCGTTTTCCTTTCTCCAGTTCAGTTCCGTCAGAGGTTTTTCGGTATCAGGTAACACGCCAAAATCCCGCAGATCAAGACGGGGACCCAAACCAAAACGTACGGTTGCAGGGCGGGCTGTTTGTCCAGCGCCTGCGCCAAAATCACGAAGAGGTAATAGACCAGTGCGACGACGAGACTGACCGCCATGCCGATGGTCGATTCTTTCCGCTGGGTCTTGATGCCGAGCGGCACGCCGATCAGGATGAAACAGATGCAGGCGGCGGCATAAACCAACCGAATATGGAACTCCGTTCTCGCCTGGCTGAGATTCCGTCGCGCCTTGGTGCGGAGCTTACGGTAGTCCCCATCCGCCAAGATGGAGGAATCTCGATCCTTGCGTAACTGCTCCAATTCCTTCCGGAACGAGTCAATCTTGTCCCGCAGCTCGTAGAAATGAAGGTCCTTCAGTTTTCTGCGAATGTTCTTCACTGTCATCGCATGAGGAATCGTGTGCTGGAAATGATCGGCACGCGCCATACCGGGATGCCCGATTTCAATCGGATCCATCGTCACCTTGTGCATATCCAGCACAATGTCCGTTCCGTTGGTGAAGACGAGCGTCCGGTCCGCGCTGATCACCCGCGTCCCTTTCGGATTGGAGAGGTCGAAGATACGCAGGTCGTAGAGCCAGTTCCCCTCCTTGCGGTCGAAGAAGATCTTGACCTTCTCGAAATCATCGATCATCTTGCGCGGCTCCAGCAGGTCCAGCCCGACATCCACACTGATGAGCGACTTGATGTTTTGCTGCGTCTCATGGCTGCGGGGCACGATCTCGTTGTTCACGTACACGCACAGCCCCGTACAGAGGATCCCGACCAGAATCGGCCATCGCATGATCTGCAAAAGGTTGACGCCGCACGCCCGCATCGAGGAGACCTCGCTGTCCGCCGAAAGGCGGCTGAAGACGAGCAGTGCGCTGACCAGCAGACCGATCGGAATGGTGAGGAAGAGCGTTCCGGGGAAGCTGACAAGCACAAACTTCCCGATTGCCTCCGCCGGCATCCCTTCGATCATCAGCTCGACAATTTTGACCAGTAGTCCAATCGTCAAGACAAACGAGAGAATCATCCAGGACAGGAAGAATGCCGTCAGGAAGGATTTCAGAACGTATTTTTCGAGAATCTTCATGCGGGAGAAGTGTTCGTACCGACCTGCGTGTCGGTCGCGCCGGGAAGAACGGGGACCTTCCCGGCGCATCCGAGTCCGAGACCACGCGGGTGCTAGTGTTTGAAGCTCCGCTGACCGGTGAAGACCATGGCAACGTCAGCATCGTTGCAGCAGTCGATCACATCCCAGTCGCGAATCGCGCCGCCGGGCTGGACGATAGAGGTGACGCCTTCGCGGATTCCGACCTCCGCACCATCGCGGAAGGGGAAGAATGCATCCGAAACCATCGCGGCCCCGACCAGTCCGCCGTGCGCGGCACGGGATTCTTCATCGACTTCCTGCTGCCGCTTCTTTCCCTCGTCGCCGAACTTCAGCACCAGCTCGTTGTAGGGCGTCTGCCATCTCTCCCAAGCCAGCCAGTCGGCGTATTTGCGGTACGCCTTGTCGCGCGCGATTTCCGCCACGCCCACGCGATCCTGCTCGCCCGTTCCGATACCAACCGTCATACCGTCTTTGATGTACAGCACGCTGTTGCTGGTGACACCCGCTTCCACGAGCCAGCCGAAAATCAGGTCCTCGTACTCTTTGGCCGTCGGCAGGCGCTTGATCCTGTGGACGGTTCCGTCCTTCGTCGTACACTCGGCGGGAATCAGCTGTTCCGGCTTGCGGGCCAGCGGCAGGAATGACCACTGTGCCACGATACCGCCGTCGATCAGCGACTTGAAATCGATCACGCGTGTACTCTCGTACTGCTGCAGATGCGCCATGTTCCCGATGCGCAACACGCGCAGGTTCTTTTTGGTCGCGAAAATGTCCATCACGCCCGGTGCGAATTCGGGGGCCACGACGACCTCCGCGTAGTTCTCCGCAATCAGCTTCGCCGTCTCCATGTCGCATTCCCGGTTCAGGGCGATGCATCCTCCGAAGGCCGCGAGGCGGTCGCACTTGTTCGCGCGGAAGTAGGCATCCGCCAACGTCGTTCCCTTCGCGACACCGCAGGGGTTGTTGTGCTTCACGATAATCGCGCAGGGATCCGCGGTGAGATAACGCAGGATATTCAACGCGTTGTCGGCATCGGTCAGGTTCGTCTTGCCGGGATGCTTTCCGGACTGGAGGAGTTCAGGTTCCGAGGCGAGGGGAAGTCCGGGCTGGATGCAGGAGACCTCTCCCAATGTGAGGTTCCCGTTCGTCAGTTTGTACATCGCGGCTTCCTGACCGGGATTCTCGCCGTAGCGAAGCCCCTTGTGAACCCCGTCGATCACCCACGTCACCTTTTCATAGTGAAGGGTCTGGCGGGAATTTCCGTCGATGAAAGAAATCTCCATCTCGGACGGGAAATGATCGTCCATGATGGTCCGGTACGCTTGTTTGAGATCTACTGCCATAGTGCGTTTCCTCTTGTTGAAGGTTCTATTATGCCATATTTCCCCTCGGTTTTCTATCGGAAAATTTTATATCCTTCCAGGGCTGGAAGAGCGTACCTCCGTTTTTCACCCTTGCACATGAGAGGGTACAGGAAAGATCGCGCTCCGTCGCGGTCACGCAGCGCCGGAGAATGGGAGGGGCAACGTCCTCGTTGCCCGAATCGGGAGGGTCGCGCCCCGTCGCGACCGCATCATTCCCCATCCACTATCTCCGTTCGGTTGGTGTCCATTCTATCGCTCTGGCGATCAATCAGGATGGGTATCGCTTGGGAGGGCAGTCGTCCCCGGCCGCCGAAAACACGGCGCGTAAAGACACGCGCCCCCCCTTCGATCACGATCGATTGTGATCGCTCAGTCCCCGGAACTCGCAGCATGACAGTTGACCCCCATCATCAGAAGAATCGGCGGTGAATTACAGAGATGCGCCCTTCCGGGCGGGATTGAATCTCCGGAATTTAACAAATACCAGCAGCGCCGAGACCATGGGGATTTCAGAATCACGAAGTCATGGAGATACGGAACCGGGAGTCTATTCAGGCAGAATGAGATTGAAAGCGATACAAGGAATCCAAACGATTGATTTGCGACCGGGGAAGCAAAGGAAGATTCGCTATCAAGCCCCGAACTCGGAACTCAGCCCCCGGTACAATCCGTGAACCTCGATGTATCGGGACACGACGGGTGGAACCAAGGAATCAATCGGGAGTCCCTGCGCGATCCGGCTGCGGATTTCAGAGGAGGACACATCCAAAAATTTTCCCCGAATGACATTCGCGAGAAGGCGTTTCGCGACCGCTTCGGGAAAACCCAACTCCTGCCATGTCGGTAACGTCACGCCGGGGCGAGCCAGAGTGATGAACTCGCAGAGCCGCAACAGTTCGGCGGATTCCTTCCACAGATGCACACCCAGCAAGGAGTCCATCCCGACAATAAAGAACAACGTGGTGTCGGGGAATTGCGTCTTCAAGGTACGCACACTATCGACCGTGAACGAGACGCCGCCTCGTTCCAGCTCGATTCCGCAATAGGAGAAAAGCGGATCGCCCGAAATCGCCAGCTTCACCATCTCGGCCCGGTCCTCCGCCGACGCATAAACGAATCCGGGATCCGTCTTGAACGGGGACAGGAAGGCGGGCATCATCAGGACACGCTCCAACCCAAATGCCTCTGCCGCCGAACGTCCCATTTCCAGATGCGCCCGATGAATCGGATTGAAGCTGCCGCCCAAGATTCCAATTCTCACTTGCCGATCTTTCGTCATTTCCCTTCCCGTTCGCGTATCTCCCCTGAACACGAAATCCAGTATAGCACACCAATCTCCGCTAGAAAACACTATTTCCCCACCCGGACCAAATTTTCCCAAAAAACACACTTGACGGGGGATGGGAAAAACGGTATAGTTTGCTTGTTTTTTGCGAGCGTAATTCAATGGCAGAATAGGAGCTTCCCAAGCTTCTTACGGGGGTTCGATTCCCCTCGCTCGCTCCACTTTTACCGCAAGGCTTCCCTTGCGGTTTTCTTATTCCGTCTTCGACGGAGGACGGCTGATAGCCCGCCGTGTGCGTGAGCCGACAAGGCAGTCAAGTTTTGCCACGCGCTGTCCCCAGCGCGGAAAGCTGAACGTATTGAAGAACGGGATTGACTAGCGGGTAGCATTATGCGATAGTTTTCCCGTCTTTCGTTTCAATGGGTAGGTGAGTGGAATGAGTGTGAGTCAAGCTTCCAACAAACGGTATATCATTTCCGTCTTGGTTCCGGACCGGGTCGGGCTGCTGTGCGATATCACGGGTGCGGTTTTCGCCCTCGGCGCGAACATCGGCGAGATTCGCCAGACGGTTGTCGATGGTTTCTTCAACCTGGTTTTCACCGGCGATTTCCCGCCGAAGGTTTCTTCTTCGACCGTACAGGCGTCGATCGCGCTGAAGTTGACGGACATCGACGAACCCGTGATTTCCGTAACGGACTTTCCGTCGCTTCCCCCTACCCCGCCCGTCGAATCGGGTTCGCGGTTCATCGCGATGACGGCGGGCGTGGATCGTCCCGGCACGATTTTCGCGATCACCTCGTTCCTCGTCGGGCACGGGGTGAACATCGAGGACTGGACGGTCTCGACGGAGGGTGACCATGTGATTTACATCGCGCAGGTCGCGGTTCCCGTCACAGTCGATTCGCGGCTTGTGCAGTCCTCCTTCAAGGAAGAAATGGGAAAGATCGGGCTGACTGCGGTGCTGTGCCACGAGAATATCTTCCGCGCGACGAACGAGATCGGCCCGATCAAGGCGTTGCTCGATCAACAACAATGAGAGTCCCTTTCGTCCAGATCCTGATTTCACCATTGGGTTTCCTCCTTGCGTGGAGCGCGGTCGCCGATCCTGTCGCCGTCACGTTCCTGCAGGGGTACGATCCAGATCATCCGGAAGACGCCTCCACGCGGCAGATTCTGAAACTGGCGGAGAAGGAATCCGCCCTGAATCCACAGAAATGGGGCGGTCTCTCCCTTCCCGGTGCGGGCGGTCGCGCCCCGTTCATGCTCTCGCTCGCGGGCGGAACGGCGCCGGACATTTACAAGTGCTGGTTCCACATCATGCGGCACGATATCGACCAGGGGTTCTGCTATCCGCTGAACGAATGGATCGGGGAGGATACGGACGGGGACGGTCAGATTTCCGACGCGGAGGCGAAATGGCCGGGATGGAAAGATGTCCCTCCCCTCTGGCGGCAGGTCGCCACAAAGGACGGCAAGGTCTATGGGATTCCGCAGGCAGGTATCTGGTACTACGGCATTGTCTATCGCAAGGATCTGGTGCGCCAAGCGGGAATCGATCCGGAGTATGTGCCCGGCACATGGGACGAGTTCTTCCGCTGGTGCCAGCGCCTCACCTTCCCTCGCAAGACGGTGGCGGGCGCGAAAGTGCAGCGCGGACAACGCGCGTTCGGTGCGGAGAACCGCCCGTGGGGCTGGCTGCCGTGGGTACAGTCCGCCGGGGGCGAACTGATCGTCCAGTCCAACGGCGTGTGGCGCGCGAACTTCGATTCGCCCGAAGCGATCGACGCCGCCGGCTTTTTCCACAAGCTGGCGTGGGCGCCGTGGATTCGCGATCCCGAAAGCGGCGAACCCATCGATGTGACGCCCGAGGACGTCGCGCAGGGACGAGTCACGGTTACCGGTACGGGACGTGTCGTGACATTCCGTCCAGATGACGTGATCAAGGGCGTCGTACGCGCGTTGCCGCGCCTGACGACGGACCTGCCCCAGCTTTTCGCGCAGGGCGAGGTCGTGGCGCTGTTCTCCGGCGCGGAACTGGTGGAGCAGCTGACGCAGGACTCGAACCTGCCGCCGGACATGGTGGGGATTATGCCGTTCCCCGCCAAGGACGCCTCGCACAAGCCCGTCCTGCAGGCGCACAAGCATTTCTACAGCATGACGGAAGGCGTGGGGCGTCGTCCGAAAGCCGAGCGGGATCTGGTCTGGAAATGCGTGGAACAATTGGCGAGCCAGAGCGTCAACGACGAGGACGTGAAGGAAAAGGTACTGGAGGGACAGGCGCGTTGGTGTACCCCGAACGACCTGCGCCGGCTGGGTTTCACGGATTATCTCGAAGAGGTGCCGGGAACGATCCGGCGGATGTACGAGCGATTGGAGTCCGGCGACGTGAACCCCTGCACGGAACCCTTCGCGGGCTTCTGGCAAGCCGTCTCCGATCTGGTTTCGCGACGGCTATTGGGATTGTTGCTGGCGGACAGTGGAGAACATCTGGACTGCGCGGCGGCGTTGCGGAGCATCAATGACGACGCCAACCGTGGCTTGATGTTCAAGGTTCCGGAAAGTGTCCTGCAACGGCAGCGTCCGCTGGCGCGCGTGATTTTCGGGATCGTCCTGATCGTCGCCTGTGTCTGCGCGGGAATCGCATGGAAGCGCAACGCGGGCAAGGAGAAGGCGGCAGGTGGCGGCAAGCAGCGCGTCGCGTGGCTCCCGTGGCTGTTTCTGGCTCCGGCGGTACTCAGCATCGCGGTCTGGTCCTACTACCCGCTCTTCCGGGGTGCCGTCATGGCGTTCCAGGAGTACAAGATCGTCGGCGAGACGCAGTTCGCGGGACTCGACAACTTCATCACGGTTGCCACGGACGCGGGATTCTGGAAGGCGTGGATCCGTACCGCGCAGTACGTCGTGATCACCTTGCTGCTGGGATTCCTCTCCCCGATCTTTCTCGCCATTCTCCTCTCCGAAATCCCGAAAGGAAAGATCTTTTTCCGGACGCTTTACTTCCTGCCTCACCTGACCAGCGCACTCGTCATCGCCCTGCTGTGGAAAATGATGTACGACCCAACGGAAAACGGAATGCTGAACCAGATCCTCGCGGTGTTCGGAATCGCCAAGCAGAGCTGGCTGCAAGACCCCGCGCTGGCGATGGTCTGCTGTATCCTGCCGGGCGTGTGGGCGAACGCGGGGATGGCGAGCCTGATCTACATCGCGGCGCTACACTCCCTGCCCGCCGACTATTACGAGGCTGCCGCCATCGACGGCGCGGGCATTCTCTCCCGCTTCCGGCACATCACCTTCCCGCAACTGCTGCCGCTGATGGTGATCAATTTCGTCGGTGCGTTCATCGCCGCCTGTCAAGGAATGGGAAACATCTTTCTGCTCACCTTCGGTGGACCGGGCGATGTAACGAACGTGCTCTCCCTCGCGATCTGGAAGGAGGCGTACAACAACCTCCGGTTTTCCACCGCCACAACGATGGCTTGGTTCTTGGGTGTCGCGCTGATCGGTTTCACCTACCTGCAAATCCGCATCCTGCGAAACGTCGAGTTCCGCCAAGCGCAAACCAATTAGCCGAGATAGGCAGTGGGCGGGCGCTTCGCACCACGTAAGCCGCCCACTTTCCGCGCAGGAACGTTCATCTCAATAACCATCCAACTACCCAACCACCTAACCACCAAACCACCTAACTACCAAACCACCTAACCACCAAACCACCTAACCACCTAACCACCAAACCACCTAACCACCTAACCTTGACTCTCAAGCCGTGATTTGATTCTTGACACGGGAAAGGGGGTATACTACACTCTGTTCGTTGTCAATGGTCATTCTAGTCAGGTCACGGATTCGTCAAACAAACCAAGGAGAAAACGAATGAAGACAATACCGGTTACGTTTCTCGCGTTGGCGGTGGCGGGATTCTCGCTTGCCGCGTCGGCATCTGGACAGGTGACGCTGAAATCCCTGCTCGAAGAGATGTCCAACCCCGATGCCAACACCTATCTCCCGTCACCCCGCTTCACGGCGCGGCTCTGGTCGAGCCACGACCGCAAAACAACGACACCCGAAGCAGATGGCTGGTTTGCAAATGCAGACTTCTCCCAATTCCTCCGTGAAGAAAACAACGAGGAGCGGCGGGAACAGGTGATGCTCGATGCCCAAGGCCCCGGCGCGATCACGCGCTTTTGGGTAACGGTCGCCCGCACGGACGGAAAAGGCATCCTGCGCATTTACATCGACGGCAAACTCGCCGTGGAGGGAGAGGTCCTCAAAATCCTGAGCGGCGGCATGTTGTGCGGCGCCCCGCTCTCCGACTCCGTCTCGCACGAGTCGCCTTACCTGAACCGCGGGCACAACCTTTACCTGCCCATTCCTTACGCAGAGAGTTGCAAGGTGACATACGAAAGTCCCACACTCTTTCCCAAGCCGCCCGCTGGCGGCGGAAAGCCTCCTGCGCGAGAGTCATTCTACTATAACGTGGAGACGCGGAGTTACGCAAGCGGAACGCAGGTGGAGTCCTTTTCGATGGACGTGCTGCGGCGTGAAAAGGCGACGGTTGACGCAACCAACTGGAAACTGGAACGCCGCTTGAACGGCGCGGACAAGGTACCGGGCGAGACATGGACATTCGACGGCGAGATTCTTCCCGGACAGTCCGTCACTCGCACGGTTACGCGCACGGACGGCGGTGCAATCCGTCGTCTGGCGATGGCGGTCGCGAGCGGAAAGGTACCGAATGCCTTGCGTTCAACCGTGCTGGAAATCTCCTTCGACGGTGAGCGCACGGTTTGGGTACCGGCAGGCGAGTTCTTCGGTTGCGGCTACACCTACGAGGCGTATTCGAGTTGGTACACCTCCTGCACGGGCGCGGGCCGAATGGAGAGTCGCTGGACAATGCCGTTCGAGAAGACATGTACCGTCCAGGTGTGGAACTGCGGGACAACCCCCGTGACGCTCTCGCTCACAGCGATCGAGATCGGCGACTACAAATGGGATTCCGCACGAAGTCTCCACTTCGGCGCGTGTTGGCACGAGTATGCCGACGCCCCGTCGCGCAAGGACGCAAACAAAACGCAGTACGATTACGACTACGCCGAGCTGGAGGGAGAAGGTCTCTTCGTGGGCACGACGCTGGCGCTTTGGCAACCGGATACGCGCTGGTGGGGTGAGGGTGATGAAAAGGTCTTTGTCGATGGCGAGAAGACGCCCTCCTTCATCGGTACCGGCACGGAGGACTACTACGGGTACGCCTGGAGTCGTCCCCAGCCCTTCGACCATCCCTTCCTGACGCAACCGATCGGTATCGGACAGGGACATCCACTGCGCGAGGACTTTGCGCGCCGCAACGCGGTAAACGTGCGCAACCGCGCACTCGACGCGATCCCCTTCACGAAATCAATCCGGTTCCACATGGAGATGTGGCATTGGGCGGAGGACAGCAAACTCGATTTCGCGCCGCTCGCCTGTTGGTATATGCGCCCGGGCGGCAAGGTGAACCACGGTGCGGATCCCGCCGCTGTCCAGCGTCCGGTACGGGTCGATATGCCGCACATCCCCGTCACGTTGCCGAAAACCGCCACGCTGTTTGAGGACTTCGAGTCCGGCACCTACGGTTCCTGGAAGGTGGAGGGCGAAGCCTTTGGTACCGCACCGGCACGGGGTATCCTGCCTTTCCAGAATCCAGTAACTGGCTATAGCGGACGGTATCTCGTCAACACCTACTACGGCAAGGATGACACGAAGGGGACGCTCACCTCGCCCGAGTTTACGATTGAGAAACCGTTCATCAACTTCCTTGTGGGAGGCGGCAACTACAAGGGGGAGACCTGTGTGAACCTCGTCATCGACGGAAAGACGGTTCGCACGGCGACCGGAAAGAACGCGGAGAGGCTGGAGTGGACACACTGGGATGTCCGCGAGTTTACGGGCAAGACCGCGACGATCGTGATCGTCGATAACCGCACCGGACATTTCGGTCACATCAATGCCGACTGTTTCCACTTCGACATCACCCCGCGCAAGTAAACCGCCCATTCACCTTCGGACAGCATTTTCGGCCAACGACAACACGAAAGGAAGAACATGAAAACGTATCTCGGAATCGAACTTGGATCCACACGCATCAAGGCCGTTGTGGCGGATGAATCTGGTCGCGTACTGGCATCCGGATCAACCGCGTGGGAGAACAAAGCTCTCTCAGAGACTATCTGGACATACGACCTGGCCGACGCGCGCAAGGGACTCGCCGCCGCCTAGGCGGCCTGTGCGGACGATTACGCCGCAAAGCATGGCGCGCGTCCGACGCGCTTCGGCGCGATGGGGGTCTCGGCGATGATGCACGGATACCTCGCCTTCGACGCCGAAGGGAACCAGCTCGCCCCGTTCCGGACCTGGCGCTCTACAAACGCCGCCCGCGCCGCCGAAAAGCTCTCCTCCCTGTTCGGCATCCACATCCCCGCCCGTTGGGCGGTCTCCCAGCTCTACCAGTCGGGAATGGACGGAGAAGAACACCTGCACCATCTTGCTTTTCAGACGACGCTTGCCGGTTACATCCACTGGCTGCTCACGGGAAGGAAGGTACTGGGCATCGACGACGCCTCCGGGATGTTCCCGATTCACCCGGAAACGAAAACCTACGATGCCCGTTGCGCGGCGATCTTCGAGGAGAAGACGGGGCTGGACGTGACGATGCTTTTCCCGCAAATCATGGTTGCCGGCGAGGATGCCGGCGAACTGACGGGGGAAGGCGCACGCTTGCTGGATCCCGCGGGCGCACTCCAGCCCGGTATCCCGTTCTGCCCGCCGGAGGGGGACGCGGGGACGGGCATGGTCGCGACGAACGCCGTCCGGCCGGGCACGGGCAACGTTTCCGTCGGCACGAGCGTCTTCGCGATGGTAGTCCTCGAACGCCCGGTCGAGAAAACGAATCCGCATATCGATTTCGTCTCCACGCCGTCCGGCGATGATGTGGCGATGGTCCACTGCAACAACGGGTGCGGGGAACTCGACAAGTGGGTGGCTCTTTTCGGCGGCGATTACGACGCGCTGCTGAAAGAGGCGATGGCGGAGGGAGAACCCGATTGCGGCGGGGTACGCGCGACCAACTGGATTGCCGCCGAACCGCTGGCGGGCGTCGATGCACCCAACCCGTACCTGGCGCATACGCCGGATGCGCACCTGACGAGAGCGAACATCATCCGGGCGCAGCTCCAGGCCGTGTTCGCGACGCTTGCGAAAGGGATGGAGATTCTCAAGGCGCAAGGCGTGCGCATGGCCCGCTTCACGGGACACGGCGGACTCTTCAAGACGCCCGGCGTCGCACAGCAAGTGCTGGCGGAGGCGCTCCAGACTCCCGTTTCGTGTCCCACGGAAGCGGGCGAGGGCGGCGCGTGGGGAATCGCCCTTCTCGCGGCTTACCGCGACCACGTGCGTACATGCGGTGGTAACTCGCTGGCGGATTTCTTGGAACGCATTCACAAAAGCTGAGAGGTGGGAGGTGTCCGCCACCCGACTTGCCCATACGTTGGCTGGTTCAGCGTGGTAAGCCGGGAAAGCGTGGTAAGCCGGATTTTCCGGATAATCCGAGTAGGCGTTGCGGTCGCGACGAGGCGCGCCCCTCCAGCTCGGGAAAATTAAATCGCTGCGCTTTGAAATGGTTAAATGGTTAAATGGACGAGGCAGCGAAAAAGCGAGGCGGATCAGGTCGATTTAAAGCATCCGAAGGAGGCGATTTAACCATTTCACCTTTTAAAGACGCCCCGCGCCGATTTAAAGCCGCGCCAGCGGCGATTTAACCATTTAATTTTTAACCATCCAAAGGTCGCGCGTAGCGCCCCTTCCCCGCCAAGTCAACTTAGGGGCGCAGCCCCATTTAGGCCGTAAGGCCACTTAGGCGGCTCAGCCGCCACTTATCCGCTTCTCAGCCTCTCAGCTTTTCAGCTTCCCCGCTGGCGCGTAGCGCCAACGCTCCGTTTGAGTACGGCCTCGATTTCGCGGATGCCGTCCAAGATGCGGGGACCGGGACGGACTGCGCGATCGATGTCAGGCACGGTAAAGACACGCCGATTGCGAACGGCGCGGAGTGTCTTCCATCCGGGGCGCTCGGAGAAGAGCGCGGTGTAGTTTTCGTACCCGTCCGTCGAATGCCCCGTCTGATGAAAGAGGCAAAGGATCACATCGGGCTGGTGCAAGAGCAACCATTCCATCGAGAGGTGATAGTAGTCGGCGGTCGCCCGCTCCGCGATATTCGTTCCACCGGCGAGCGTCACCATTTCCGAGATGAAGGTATCCGGACCGACTGTGATCGGCGCGGATGAATCGACCAACACCAGTACGCGAGGCGGTTCGGCGTTCGATTGCGCGCGCTTCCGCGCCTCCGCGATTCCCCGTTCCAGGCGAGTCGCCACTCGATCCGCCGCCTCCTCGTGACGCGAAAGTTTGCCGAGCTGACGAAGTGCGGCCGGCACCTCATCCATTTTCGCGCAAGGGACGGTCACGACCGCGACGCCCAGTTCACGGAACTTCTCCCGCACCGATTCATCCAACCACGAGCACTCCACGATGTGCGTGGGGGCTACGCCAAGCGTCGCCTCCAGAAACGGCTGGGCGAACTTGCCGGTGACAGGAACCGCCTTGACCGAAGGCGGGTAATCGCACACGTCCGTCCGTCCGACCAACTCCCCTTCCGCTCCAATCGCGCAGAGGCATTCGGTCAAACCGGGTGCGGCAGAAACAATCCGCACGCCGTCGCCATCCGGCGACGACGTGCGGGAACATCCGAGGAAGAAAGAGACGACGAACACCCCGATCGCCCGAATCACGATACCAGCGCGTTGTCTCATCCCGTTCTCTTTCCGCCTTGCCGTGAACGTTTAGAACTCGTAGCTGATGGCAACCTTCCAGAAGCGTCCGGCAGCCGGATAGTAGTACGACGAAGCCGCGGAATACGCCGACGCGGGCGAATACCCGGCGTAGTCGCAGTACTCCTTGTCAAAGACATTATCAACACCGCAGAGCAGCTTGAGTCCTTTGACGACTTCATAATGCGGTTCATAGCGCACGCCGAGATCGAGGAGACCGTAGGCATGGATCTTGTTTCCCTCGTTGAGGAAGTCACTGCCCAGCACTTGATCCGACACCGCGCGGACATGGGCGAAGCAGGAGAGGTCATTCAGCACGTAGAGCTCGCCGTTCAACGTCACCGTATGCTGCGGCACAAGCGGAATATCCTTGTCCTCATAGGCGCCATCCGTGAACTCGGCGATCGTGTAATTGTACAGCAGGCCGACCGATCCGACCTTTTCGCGCGACCAGCCCGCACGCAGTTCGATTCCCTCGCGCTGCGACTTGGACGGGGCGTTGAGGTTCTGGTAGGTGTACGGATTGTAGTAAATCTCATCCTCCATCCACATGATGTACAGCGACGCGCCCGCCGTCCACTCCTTCGCGAGTTCCACGTCTCCGCCGACATCCAGCGAGTACCCGCTTTCGGGGTCGAGCGAGAAGTTCGGTTCGCCGGACCCGGCGAAAATCTCGTCGATAAACGGCAAGTGGTAGAAGCGGGAACCGCGGATGTAGGTCTTGGAGTTTTCGGTCGGGCGATAGATCATCGCCAGCTCGTACGCGACATCCGAGACCGTGTCGCTCTCATCGACGCCCTCCCGGCTCTTGACGCGGCTCTCCGACCACGCGCCGCGAACGCCCGCGACGATCGAGAGTTCATCCGTCAGGAAGAACTCGTCGTGCAGGTAGGCCGCGAGGCTGGCGCGGTCAAAGTCCCAGCTGTAAAGGGACCAGCTGCTGTACCAGCGCGACAGATAGACGTAATCCGAATCGAATTTCGTGGTGTCGTAGTAGAAGTCCAGGCCGCCCGTGAACCGGTTCTCGAAACCGGCGATCGGCGTTTCCAGCTTGTAGCGCGGCAACACGCCGAACGAATCGATCGTGCTGTTGTAGAGCGAGTTCCAATCCGCGCCGAGCCAGTTGGAACGGACCTTGCGCTCATTCGCGAAAGCGTCCAGATGCAGCACACCGTCCTCGCCCACCTTCACTTCGCCTTCCATCCGTCCCGTCCAGCTCTCCTGCTTCGCGCGGTCGTCCGGATTGTTCGTCTGGCGACGGTCGCGGCGCATCTCGCCCTCGGACAGCGAACCGGGAAGACCGTAGTCGGAGTGGTTGTATTCCGCACCGAACCCCAAGTAGCGGTTCTCGCCCCACGCCTTGCGGATCGCCGCGTTCGCGTTCCACAGCTCGTAGTCGCCGTTGTCGCGGTAACCGCGCGACTTCTCCCAGTCGCCGTTCCCGCGCCAGGTGATCCCCTCGTCCGCCCATCCGCCGGTCGTGCCGATGTGCGCGGCGTAGGTGTCATACGAACCGATCATGCCGGAAATAACGGTCTTGGGTTCAACCGTGGTGTCATCGGTGATGATGTTGATCACGCCGCCGACCGCGTTGTCGCCATGCAGCACGGTCTGCGGTCCGTGGATAATCTCCACGCGGTTGATCGCGCTGACGGGAATGCGCGAGAGGTTCGGCGCGGCCATATCCGGGTTGTTGATCCGGACCCCGTTGAGCAGGACGAGCACGCGCCCGAAGGAGTTTTCGCCGAACCCGCGCATACTCAACTGGGAAAGAATCGGATTCCCGTTCAACGTGCGGGCGAAGATACCGCCCGCCTTCTCCAGCACATCCTTGGCGGAGGTGTAACCCGCGTCGGAAATTTCGCGCTGGGTGATCACCTGCACCTGCGCGGGCATCTGCCTTGCGGTCAGGTCCTCGCGGCTCGCCGACACAACAATCGGCGGCAGGTTGGTGGAAGGCATCGTTTCGGATTCCGCCGTTTCCACGGCGGGTGTCTCGGCCGCAAACGCAACGAGAGACGAAGACAGACAGGCGGCAAAACCAAACGCGGCCTGTACTGCCGGATACAGTTTACTCATAAAAAAACTCTCCTTACGCGGGATTTGTTTTTTCCAAGCACGGATTCGTCTTCTGGCTTCCAGCTTGCCTCCTCCCCCACCTTCTCCCCGCACTCGCGGGAATGGCAAACGGGGGAATTGTGTCTGGTTACAGCGGCGCGACCGCATCTGATTCTCACAGATTTCCGTTCATCCGTGCCAACGCCATCCAGCATAATGAAGAAAACAGCAAGGGTCAATGAAAAAGAACATTTCGTCACACCGGAGCCAATTGCAAAACCTCCCGCCTATCGATTGTTCAACCACGGAACACACGGAATACACGGAAAATCGTGTGTTTCAGAAACGGGCGATTCCGTGTATTTCGTGGTTTTGAAATTACCTCACCGACCAGAGGCGCATCCGTACATGCATCCCTGAACCGACGAGGTTTCACCGTCAGCCGCGAACACGGGAGGGGCGCGCCCCGTCGCGACCGGTTGCGTAGCGACGGCGCCCTCGCCGTCGGGCGACAGGCGGGCTCGGGCGACAGGCGGGCTCGGGCGACAGGCTAACCGATCACGTAGCCGGACAAGCGAGTTCGGTTGAGCGGGCGTTGGGAGAACGGGCTGCCACCCCGTTCAGGAAGCGATAACAGTTGCCGTAAGGATGTGATTTTGGTAGAATGAATCGCGTGATGACGAGAACCAGACACAGACAGACTAACGCCGCGTTCACGGTCGCGAGGGACTGCGACGGACTGGGGCGGGAGGTGTACTCACTCGTCACCAACCGCGTGGAACGGGAACGCCTCGGCTACCTCCCGACACTGACGGGGTACGACATCCTGGGGCGCGTCGCCACGAAGTCCGACCGTCCCGGAAACTGGACGCGTACAGGGGACTCCCCGGACGGGAACGTGGCGACAACCACCTACCCGAACGGATCAACCCGCGTCGTCTCGAACATCTGGGGGCGGGCGGTCTCCGTCACCGGCACCGCCGTCACGCCGGAGTTCTACACAGTAACCACAAACGGTCTCCGCTGGACGCGCACCATGTACCGCGACATCCCGGGGCGGATTGTCAGGGAAGACCGCAGCGGCTGCAACGGATCCACACTTACGGACAACAAAGAATACGACAGATTTGGAAGGCTTCTGAGAGAAAGAAAGGCTGGCAAACCGATACTGGAAATCACATATAATCAGTACGGCTTACGTAACTCCTATGTTGAGCATGTCGGAAACGAGTGGTGGTCAACGAATATCGAAAAACATAAACAGATTTACGAATCTTACGCGGGTATGGGTATGGATTTGACTTACGAATCATCAGGGTGTAACTTGGATGATGTACGAAAGCAAACACATGAAGGTTTGCGTGAAATGGCAACTGCAATTATGAACGAAAGGATTGAGTACATTGAAAAGCTAAATGCCGGTTTTGATGCTGAAACGAATCACGGGGGGGCGCGCAAGGTGTGTACTTGCCGGATTTGTAATCGAGAGGAAAGTCCAATGTTGCGGTTACTGTTTCAATTCTTTCTGTTCCCGGTCTTTCTCCAAGCGGGGGACATCCCCGTAACGGGGGAACAAGATGTTGACACCGACCTTGAAGTGTTGGCCTCTTCGACTTCGGCTTGCCTGACATCGAACACGGTCACGATAAACTGGACGCTTACGAACAAGACTGAGCGTGCGGTAGCAGTCCCAGTGCGATTTTGTTCGAAAAGCTTGTTGGTTTTAGACCCAAAAAGCGGGAGTGCCCATTTCGGCCATCTTTTCGGCGGAGGATTGATGAGACGCAGGCACGGTTGTCAGGGTCCGATGTTTGATAGACAATTCGAGTCCGGTGTGGAGGTTGTTCCCGCGCACGGGGAAAGGGCTTTTTCGTTTTCCCGACAGGTTGATTTCCCGACGGGTGTTTTGGAAGGCGGGGCGAAAATCTTTTTCAGCATTATGTTTGACCCTGAAAAAGAATACGTGAAGTGTCCCGAGGCTATGCAGAAACTGGAGAACTTATATCAGGATGTCCTGTTTAAAAAACTGGACATTGAGTTTTATGTAGATTGTTTTCCAGATTGTTCGCACAAGGAATCCCTACGGTATTCCGGAAAGGAACAGAATGAAGGGTGAACTTCTGAATTTCTTCGATGCATTCGGTATGATGCCGGCGGGAAACTACCCTGATTGGGGAGGGGGACCCGCATGGTCGCCATATCTTGAAATTCCGACGAAAGGGAATTGCTGGCGCTATGCCTGCAATGACCCTGCGGTGAACGGGGAACAGGCAAGGGTAAATCCTCCGGAGACGCCCCCGAACATAGACTGTAAATCGATTATGAGAGGCGTTACAGATATAAGCGGTGCGCAAACCGGTGAAAAAGAAAAGCCGTGCCCAAAATGCCATTATAAAGTGTTGTTGGTGACCAGACCACATTATGATTACCACTGGTACAGACAGGACGATGATGGTCGATGGAGCCATAAGCGTGGCGATATGTCGGTTATTACCTGGGTTGATGATCCGGAAAAGAATGCGAAAAATTACCATTACGACACTCGATGCGGATACTTGTGCTTTCCGGACACAGGTCTCGATGCGGATAAAACAAAGAAATAGGACTGGAGGTGCTCGTGAAATCCTTCCGTTTGTTTTTTTTGAGTTGTTTCATGATGCTTGGCAGTTTGATTCCGGGTATTCCCCGTAGATTAAACGTCTCTGACTACTTTTTTCAGGGAAAGGGGAATTGGGTTTATTACTTCAGTGTCTATGATAGCTACGAACGAAAAACTATTTTTATCCTTGTCCCTCATTTAAACAGGGTGCTGTTTCTTGAAGATGACCTTGATAAATACTACCGCTTTCCTACCTTTGAGGATGCGAAACGATTTGTGGAAGATTATATCCCTGATCTCACCTTGCTACCGTATCCTGAAACAGTGAAATCAAAATCTCCTCGCTATCAACAAATTGTCTGCCCTTGCAATTCGAATAATATGGTGGACCACATTTCATGGAAGAAATGGATTAAGCATGAACTTTTTACGGAGTAAAATATTGATTTCGATGGGTTCACAAGCTGTTTTTCGTTGTGATTACCGCGATTCGGGCGGCGTCCTGATCGCCGAACGCGCCTACGCGTACGCCTACGACGCCGTCGGCAACCGCGTCTCCGCGACGGAGACCACGAACAACTGGGCGTACACCGCGAACGCCCTCAACCAATACACGTCGATCATCGGGAACAACGACGGGACGTTCATCCCCGAATACGACGAGGACGGACATCAAACGAGCGCAAAGCCCGAGACCCGGCCGACGGGCGACCGCGATTTTATCGCCGTCCAGCAGGGACGGAGCGGGGAGCGGCATCCCGCGACGCGGCGGAAACTGCACCAGCACCAGACGCTAGTGAAGACGGAGACCTGCGTGTGGCGCGTCGCCGACTACCGTATCGGCTGGTCTTCCGAATACTTTGATCGTGAATTGCGATGCCATTATTATAACTATCGACACCTTATACAAGGGGTAGCCAGATGGTCGGCTCTGGCCCCGGAAGACGAAGAGACGGGATACAGGTTTCTTGAAAACAATGCACAGAACAATGTCGATGAGCTTGGGCTGAAACAGGTTGGCCCTCCAATAGTATGCGGCGGCTGTTTGATCTGCATCGACAATGATTCCCCGAGCGGGGACGGGAACGGTTACAAGATTCACTGGAACTGCCGTAAACGCAAGTGGGCGACGACTTGCAGGGGTGGGGGTACTGCCCATTGGCCGTCCGGGCGGGGATCGCACGGGGCAGGCGGGGAGATTCCACCTAAAAATAAAAAGTGCCTTGATGGCACACGGTGGGAAATCCATCCTGAAAAAGTCAAGGAGGAAAGAACCCCGTGCTGCGAGGAGAATGAATACCGTGTTCTCAAGCCTGCGGTGGCGGGCGCGGGAGGGTGCGTACTCGGTTACGTCATCTACAAGACAATAAAGGTGTGCGGTGGGGGGACGGCCGGCTTTTTTATTGCGGGGCCAGCGGGGGCGGCCGCAGGGATTTCGATATGTGTCGCGACGCCATGACCGAAATGCGAAGAGGGGAAATACTGCTTCCGTGGCGGGAGACTGGGAGCGGCAGATGGGGATATGCCTCCCGCTTGGCGCGGGAATGGGCCATCCCACCCCGCTATGAAGGAGCTTCCTTCTTTTCAGATGGAATGGCTGCCGTCAGGCTGGAAGGCCTTCGCGGGTACATCACGGGCGCTGGCATTTTTGCCATCCGCCCGCAGTTCCGTGATGCGGAAGATTTTGATTCGGGGTATGCGGTTGTCCACGACGGTGCCGAGTATGGTGTGATAGACCGTTCAGGGAAAGCCGTCCTGCCGTTTTCTTTCGATTTTATTTTTCAGGATTACGGTTATCCGTTCCCCGCGTTCGCCACGCATGAGGATGGGGGGAAATGGGGGGTCAGGAACCTTGCAGGGGAGACGCTGGTCCCTTTCCTGTTTGATGACCTCAATGGATTTGACGAATACGGCTGGGCGCTTGCCCGGCTGGACGGCAGGAATGTATTCATCGACCGGGCGGGAAAGACGGTTCCGGGGTTTGAATCCTGCGGGAATATCAGGATGCCGTTTTCCGACGGGCTCGCCGTCGTGGAGAGGGACGGCAGGGAGGGGTGCGTAGATAGGTCCGGCAGAATCGTCCTCCCGGCCGTTTATGATGAGGTCTCCGCCTTTTCGGAAGAACTCATTCCGGTCAGGGATGGCGCTGAATGGTTCTATATCGATGAAGACGGACGGCGTCCGTTCCGGACTGTCTTCGACAATGCGGTCCCGTTTGAAAACGGTTTTGCGTTTGTGGAAAAGGGCGGCGCGTGGGGAGTGATCGACCATAAAGGCGCGTATGCGCTAAAGCCCGACATCTCGGATTTCGGCCCGTCGTGTTCTGGATTTGTCAGGCTTTTCCGCGGAGACGAGATATCGTATTTCGATACGGTGCAGGGCAATGAGATATTTTTGAGAGGGCTGACAAAGGAATCTTCGTGTAGAATATCCGATTGAGGCGGGTATCGAGGATGTGAACGGGATGATCGCCAGGATAAATCCGTTTCTCGCATGCATTGCGGCTGTCTGCATTTTGATAGGCTTTTGTTTCTCGCCTTTGAAGAACACGGACCGGGCGGAGAAGCCGCCTCCTCCGCCCGTGCCCGCCCCTGCCGCCCTTCGCGCCCTCGCTGCGACCAATACCGACGAACGCCTCTCCGCCGCGCTACCGCAGTCATCGCAGTCATCGCAAACGGATTGAATGGAGACGGACGGTTTGGTAGAATGAACCGCGAGATGACGAGAACGGGACAGACCAGGATACCGAAGACGCACCGCGACGGTGATACCTACGGCGCGGTCGCCGCCCCTTGTTCCTAAGCCTCTGAGAGCGGGAAGGAACAGCGGAAAGTAATCATAATCCCCAGGGGTGAGACCATGAGAGAATTTCCATCCTACATCGAGATGTCCGATTCGTTAAGAACTTGGATTGGCGAAACATTTGAGCTTTGCGAGCCTTTGGGCGTTCGTCTGCGCGGCATTGTCGATTGGAATGTGCCGCGTGTCGGGTGTTTTGCGGAATATGTCGATTCTTCGCAACCGATTCATGCGGGGAGCGGGGCGTACAGGGAGGAGGGAAAACTTTACGGGTATGTACTCCGACGCCTGCGCGAATTGCGGTCGCCCGTCTTATGTTACGGGTGGGAAATACGCGAGAGCGACGAATGGATTTCCAGTTGCGGAAGGTCCGATACAAGGTTTTTCTTTGTGTATGTAAATAGCCATGTCTTTCTTCTGCCCAGCGCACTTCAGAACGAAGAATGCGTAGATGCCGCATTCCGTTATGCGAGCGCCCCTGTGCATGAGCTTGCGCTTGTGACAAGTGGACTGGGAGATTTTTTCCATCCGGATATGTCTCTTTCCGCCCCGGATGTGGATCTGCTCGTCAGCCGAACTGTGGAACTCATCATCGGCTGCTATGACGGCGAATCCTGGTTTGTCTTGCCGACGAGGAATCATTATCCGGAGCCGATTTGAACCGAACCCACATATTCAAGATTCTGGAATTGATAAAGAGGGAAAACTAAATCGCTTCACTTTAAATGGTTCAAATGGTGAAATTGACGAGCCGACGAGAAACGAGGCGGATCAGGCCGATTTAAAGCCTCCGAAGGAGACGATTTAACCATTTAATCTTTTAAGGCGGATCAGGCCGATTTAAAGCCTCCGAAGGAGACGATTTAACCATTTAATCTTTTAAGGCGGATCAGGCCGATTTAAAGCCTCCGAAGGAGACGATTTAACCATTTA
>JAFSTA010000162.1 GCA_017450695.1 Kiritimatiellia bacterium
CCATTGAGGTGCTGTCCAATGTTGGTGACAGCGTGCTGACGATCGACAACAGCACGGTGACCGTCACGGCCTCCAATGGTCTCCATCCCAACGGTAACGGTCCCGACGGCATCAACGTCGGCTCCCAGAACGCGTTGAACGGCAAGGGGAAGGCCAAGATCGACATCAAGAACGGCAGCGTCGTCACTGCGACGGGCAATGCCAATGGCGTCAACCTGTTCACCTGGGGCGATGATTCCAGCGTGAATGCCTGTGGTGCTGAGTTGTCGGTCGTGGACAGCACCCTAAACGCCAGCGCAACCGACGCGGATCACGGAGCGTATGGCATCGTCACGTATGCCTACCAGAAGGGCGATACGGCGGTGCGTTTCGAGAACAGCACGATCAATGCTTCGGCAAATGAAACTGCGGGCATCTGCCTTGGTGCGGGAGATGCCTACAATGACAAGGTGGGCAACCTCTCACTCGTGTCCGTTGACAGCGCCATCACGACATCCGGTCCATACGGTCTGATCGTGTCTTCGGTTTCCGATGTCGGCACGAACACCGATGCCGAGCAGATTGTGTCCATTACGGACGGAACATTCACAAGCGACGGCATGGTCTACGTGTTGGGCGATGGCGATGACACGGCGTCTATCACGATGAGCGGCGTTACCGCTATGATCGAGAGCGATGACGACGAAGGTAACGCCGCCATCACTACGGGTACGCTGAATATCGATTCCGGACGTTACACGATCAACTATGACGATCAGAACAGCTTTGCGTTTGACGTGGCGAACGGCAACGTCAGCGGCGGCAACTTCAATATGGAGGTGCCGGAGGAGATTTGCGCGGACGGCTACATCCCCCGCGAGGGCGTGATTGAGACGGTCGGCGGCGTGGACTACTACACGGTGAAGGTTGGTTCGTATGTCGCGCAGATTGGCGACGAGAAGTACGAGACCTTCGCCGAGGCGATCGCGGCGGTTCCGACGGACGGAACGGAGACGACGATCACGATGATCGCCGACGAGACGATTGCTGGCAATAACGGCGTGACGGTCGGCGCGAACCAGAACGTGGTTCTCGACCTTGCCGGACACACGGTTGAGCTGGCCGTCGCCAACGCAGGCGCACAGGCGTACCTCATTCAGAACAACGGCACGCTGACCGTGACCGACAGCGCGACCGGCGGTCGCCTCTTCACAAACGGCGAGGGGATGGGCGGCAATAACGTCAAGTGCGTAATCCAGAATAACGGACAAGTGACCGTGAATGGCGGTACGATTGCCGCCAAGTCAACGAACGCAGCTGGCGATGCCTACGGAACGGCACATGCGATCAGTTGCCAACGGCCAACGGCTAACGTGTCCGTCACGATTGACGGCGGAACATTGACAGCCGAGGGTGGCGCTACGGCGCTTAACCTGGTGACAAGTTCTGCAGTTTTCATGCTGCTGAACAATGACAGCGCCACTGCGGCATTCACGATGACGGACGGAACGCTGATTGCCAGCGGGTCGGAAACGAGCTCGGCTGTGAATATCTATTTGCCCAACAAGGCTGCAGCCCAGGCAACCGTCAACATTTCCGGCGGTGAATTGAATGGTGTCCGCGAAGCGCTCTACATCCACGGCGGATCGACAATTGACTACCAAAATGTCAGCACCACGATTTCGGGCGGTACGTTTACCGGGTTCTACGAGCCAGAACAAACGACCGAAATGGCGTTGAATGTCCGTGCTGGTTCGTTGACTGTCACGGGCGGCACGTTCAACTACGGTTCGTATCTGGGTTCGCATCAGATCGACATTTCCGGCGGCAACTTCACCGAGGACGTCATCCTGTATCGCGAGGGTGGAACGGCCGATGCCAACATTTCCGGCGGTACATTTGGCGGTGATGTCATAGTGGGCGGCACCGCTGGCAGTAGTACAATTGATGCGGACAAGAACCTCTATGCAGAGGGGAAGTTCGTCTCCGGCGGCAACTTCGCCAATGAAGTCCCCGAGGAGCTTTGCGCGGAAGGGTATATTCCGACGACAACGGCGGATCCCGAAACCGGCCTCTACACGGTGAAGACGGGCGCGTTTGTGGCGCGCAACGTCGATACGGACGTTGGCTACGAGACACTGTACGCGGCGGTGGCCGCTGCGACGGCGGGCGACACGGTGACGCTCCTGACGAACGTGACGGAGAGCCTGACGATCTCCAAGGATCTGACGCTGATGGGCGACTGGACGATTACCGGCACGACGCGGTTCGACGCCAGGGCGAACGTGACGATCAGCAACCTGACGTTCGACGCGAACGGCGTGATCTACGCGATGAACATCGCGGGCGGCTCGGCGGTCGATCTGCAGAACGTGACCGTGGGCGGCGGCCAGTGGTGCAACATCCACGTGAACAACGGCACGCTGACAGGTTCCGGCGTGGCGATGACGGGCGACCAGATCGTCGTGGCGGCGGACGGCCAGACCTACACCTACCGCGGTGAGACGTATGCGGCGTCCGAGGCACCGTGGGGTCTGGACGTGACGAAGGTGCCCGGCCAGACGCTGAATGTCCCGTACATGGACATCGTGCGCGAGAACGGTACAGACACGATCACTCTCTCCGACTCGGAGGAGAAGCAGCTCACGCAGGCCGGTTCCATCCTCTATCTGGCGAACATGCCGGAAGACACGACGCTGACGGGTGTGACGCTGCCGGAGCGCTTCTGCAGCTACACGCTGACGCTCGACGCGGACATCGACTTCTTCGGCGGTGCCGAAAAGCCCGTCACCGGCTGGGCCGTGGGTGACTGGAACGAGATCCTCGACACCGGCGCGACTGTGCTGGAGGCGCTTGACGAGAATCCCGCGGAAGTTCCCGTGGAGCTGGAGCTCAACAACGATGTCGATCTCGGCGACGGCGACAACGGGTTCGAGTTCCGCTATCCCAACCTGACCATTGACGGCAACGGCAATGCCGTGAGCGGCACGATCAAGTACACCGACGACGCGGGCGTTGTCTCCAATATCGTCTTGGGCACGGAAAGCGCGCCGCTTACCTTGGACATGACTGGTGTGACGAATCCGATCGAACTTGGTTCCGGTGTCGCCGTGTCCAATGTCACGATCAACATGACAGCCGAACAGGCGACGGCGGGGACGCCGATCATCATCTGGGATGCGGAGAACGCGGATGCCCCGGCGAATGAATCCGGCGTTACGGTTGAACTTGTCGATGCGCAGGGTACTCCGACCGGCGACACTGCCGATCTCATCTGGGACGACGAGCTTGGTGTCGCCTACATCGGTCCGTGCGAGGCGCGTCTGACCGGTCCGACGCACGAGACGCCGGTCTACACTACGCTCGCCAACGCCATCGCGCTTGCGGAGCAGAGCGGCGACACGATTATGCTGATGACGAACATCGTGAACTTCACGGGCACACAGGATATCGCTAAGCAGGATCTCGTCATCGACGGTGCCGGGTATTCAATCACGGCCGCGCCGGTCTCGACGCACCGCGACGTCGTCCACGCGTGGGCCGGAAGCACGTCCATGTTCAAGCTGCAGACGGGCGACATCACGTTCCGCAACATCACGCTCGACGGCGACGCGACGCACGCCTACACGTTCCTCATCAGCGCGGACAACTCAAGCGTCCACCTCACTACGGAGAACATCAAACTGCTGAACGGCGGCGAACTGTGCGGCGACGCGAACGGCGATGTTCTGGAGGAAGGCGCCGGCTACGGCGCGGCGATCCACATCAACAACGGCGCGGCGATTGTCGTGTCGAACGGCTTCTACGCCTGCACGGGCGGAGAAGGCGAGACGATCCCGACGGGCGTGTTTCCGTTCACGGGCATTCTCGTGGACGAGAACGGCGGCGACGTGAAGTTCGAGCTGACGGGCAATCCGAACGACCCCGCCAACGTGGACATCGGCAACGACTTGCTGCTCGTGGGCATGCCGATCGCCATCGATCTGGACAACGCGCAGGACATGCTCGATTACATGAAGGTGCCGTCGCGCTTCATCCCGTACACGCTCACGCTCGGCGACGGCGACTCGTCCAGCTTCGCGCACACGTTCACGGGTGCCTCGCCGCTCGGCTGGAACGACATCATCGATTACGGCAAGGACATCATGGAGGTCTCCACGGCGATGGGCTACGAGGGGTTGGACACAGACTCGACGCCGGTCGAGGTGGGACTTCTCACGGACACGGTGCTGCCAGACATATTCAGGTTCGCGGACACGAACTTCACCGTGAACGGCAACGGCAACGCGCTTTCCGGCACAATCGAGTACACGGATGACGCGGGTACACTTATGGACATTGTGCTTGGCACGGAAGAGGCACCGTTGACGCTCGATCTGACGGACCTGACCGGTACGGTGCATCTTGGCGCAGATGTCGATGTGGCGAACGTGACGCTGGTTCTCACGCCGGAACAGGCGACATCGGGCCATCCCGTCTTCACGTGGGGGACGGATGACGACGTGGACGGGCCGCAGCATGAGAACGTGACAATCATGGTCTCCGACTCGGAGAGCGATGCACAGTTGATCTGGGACGCGGAGAATGGAGTCGCCTTCATCGGCCCGTGCGAGGCCCGGTTGAGCGGACCGACTCACGAAACGCCGATCTACACCACGCTCCTCGACGCACTCAACCGCGCGGCGGATTCGGGCGACACGGTGACGCTCCTGACGAACATTACGGCGAACGTGACGATCGGCAAGAGCCTGACGCTGAACGGCGGGTACACGCTTACCGGCAGGACAAAGGTGACGGATGGAGCCGTGGTCGCAATCTCCAACCTGACGTTCGATGCGGCCGGTGACTTGTATGCGCTGGACATTGCGGGCGGCGCGGCGGTCGGAGTCTCGGACGCGACGTTCGGCGGCGGCGTTTGGTGCAACGTACATATCAACGAGGGGGCGTTGACCGGTTCCGGAGTGACGATGTTTGGTGACCAGATCGCCGTCGCGGCGGACGGTCAGACCTTCACCTATCGCGGTGAGACGCTGGATGCGTCGGCGGCTCCGTTCGGCATGGACCTGGATAACGTCAAAGGTCAGACCGTGACATTGCCGTTCATGGACATCGTTCGCGAAAACGGAACGGAAACGGTGAATCTGTCCGACACGGCGGAGCATCCGCTCGTTCAGACCGGGTCTCTTCTCTTCGTGGCGAATATGCCGGGGAACGACACGCAGACGGGAGTGACGCTTCCTGCGCGCTTCTACTGCTACACGTTGACGATCGAGGCGAACATCGGGTTCTTGGGCGACGGCACGACGCCGACCACTGGCTGGACACTGGGCGAGTGGAATGACATCATAGACACCGGTTCTGCGGTGCTGGATGCCATCGGCGAGGAGTCGGAAACTGTTCCGGTGACGCTGGAACTGAACAATGATCTGACGGTCATCCCCGGAACCTTCGAGTTCCGCAACGAGAACCTCACCATCGACGGCAACGGCAATTCGCTTGCCGGAACGATCGAGTACACACCCAATGCAGGCATTCTGCAGAATGCTACGCTCGGTACGGAGGAGACTCCTCTGACGATCGATATGACGGAAATGGGGAACAATTCGGTGCGGCTCGGAGACGACATCGGGATGGAGAACGTCGAAGTCGTGTTGACAGCCGCACAGGCCGAGGCAGGGCACATCGTATTCCAGTGGGGCGACGACGTGACCCCGCCGACCGGAGCGGATGATGTGACGGTACATGTTCAGGGCGACGATTCACCAGTGGAACTCATCTGGGATACGGTCGAGAATGTCGCCTATGTTGGTCCGGGTGTAGATCTCGATAGCTATGATGGAATCTCGCAGGATACAGCGACGCTCGTCAACACCTGGATTCACATCTTCTCGAACCAGCGTTACTTCATGGACGCCGAGGAGGGCGCAGGTTTTGCAGCCGGCAACACGATTCCCGAGGCGAAGGGCGTGGCGGCGTACATCTTCAACGACAGGACGCTGACCGTCGCCGAATCGGTGGATTACCAGCTGGGTATCTCGTCGATCAAGTCTGACAGCGCGACGCAGATTCGGGTCAAGATCCGGTTGCTGGTCAAGGGTGTACCGTTCGAGGGCAAGATCAACGGAGTGATCAACCTGTTGGGTAAGGAGTCTGTTGCGGATACGTATGCGCCGCTGGATGGGCAAAAGCAGTCCGATGTTACGTTCACGAGCGGGGAGTCGCAAGAGCTGAAGTTCACGGTGCCTTCCGGATACCAGGTGTTCAATCCAGTCATCACGCTGGAGTAGAGTTCTATCGTAGGGGCGGGGTACAGCCCCCGCCCTGAAATCAGGGTTTAAGGAAAAGGAGAATGGAATGAGAATGAGAGTGAAAAAGGAATGGCTGTTTGCGGCCTGTCTGTTGGCGACGGGAATCGGGGTCGCCAGCTCGGCAGGTGATTCGGCCATGCTGGAGTTTTACACGAAGGGACCGGACACCTATCTGGACGGCAGCCCGGTCGTGGAGGGCGAGACCTACCTGTTGATTTACGTGCCGGCAGGGTCTTCCTTCACGGGCGTGGACACCCGGGGGGAACCGCTGACGGAGGACAACCGGATCGTGACGCGTTCCGAGGCGTTCGTCTCCACGAAGGGCGCCGTGCGCTGCCGCTACCGAACGTGCGATATCTCCGGCTATCCTGCGGGCGGCGAGTTTCTGATCGTCCTGCTCGACACGCGCGTGAACGAGGGAAAGATAGGCGGTCATGTCGATGCCTACAGCGTGTCGGGTGATACGGGCATTCCGGAACAGGGGGGAGTCCGTTCCGCCTCGCTCCAGTCCTTCTCTGGAAAGACGGATGGCGGTTCGGCGGTCTCGTTGCTGAACGCCGCCACGGATACGCCGGAATTCAGTACCCTGACTACGGCGCCTGGTGGTGCCGCGACGGTGACGCTGGAGAACCTGCGAGCGAAGGGATCCTACCAGATTGAGGAATCCGAGACGTTGAACGGAGGCTGGAAGCCCGCTGGTGTTGACCGGGTGTATGATGTGGAAGGTTCTGCAACGGTTGATGTTCCGAGGTCCAAGGCTAAGGTGCGTTTTTTCCGCGTGATTGGAAGGTAATGGGAGGGGATCGATGAACAACAGATTGATGTTGGTTTTGAGTGTGCTGACGCTTTGTTCCGCGGCTTTCGCCGAGGTGCCGCAGTTTGAAGGGAATCTGAACACGAACGGTGCGGGGCGCGTGAAAGTGACCGTCGCTCCAGGCGACTCTCTTTTGGCGGCTTCCTTCGCCGCTTGCCTGACGGCGACGAACGCCAATCCGACCATTACCGTGACGGAGCTGGTCTCGACAAATGGCTTGCCGGCTGCCGCAAGTGTGAGCGAGGCGGACGAGGCCGCGCGCCTTTTCGTGTTGGAGAACGGGCAGTACAAGGTCTATTACAATGACGCGGTGAATGGTTGGACGGCTTACGCATCAGGAAGCGATACCGGTTCCCTCGCGAATCTGAGCGGCGAAGACGCGGACACCTTCGCTTTTACCCCCGGCGACGGTTTCTGGTTTCGTCTTCCCGGCGAAGCGAGCAGGGAAATCTATCTGACGGGCGATGTTCTGCTGGCCACGCAGGAGTCAATCACGGCGGGTAAGGGGCTAAACCTCCTTGGAACGGTGCTGCTGGATGACTGGCCACTGAACACTTTGTCGGTTGCGAATCCCTACAAGAGTCCGCGACTCTTTCTCTCCGATTACATTTCCGTCGTTACGGCAAGTGGCACCGTCAACTACTACTGGAACGGTACGACGTTCGTGACAACGGATGGTCAGGACTATAGGGGCGCGACGGTCAAGAAGGGTACAGGCGTACGTTACTTCGCCAAAAACGCAGGACCGGTGATTACGTTGAAACAGGAATAGAGTGAAGAGAGGAAGACGCAAGATATGAATGGCAAACTGAAAATCGGGATTACGGCGGCGATACTCTCGCTCGCTCCGGTCTGCCGGGGTGTGATGATTCCATGGGGTACCGAATCCGTGTACGAAGGGGAGACCTCGATCTCGTTGGTCTATCAAGCTTCCACGGATAACTTTGACCCAGAAAATGCTTTTGACGAATCGGCATTCAAGTACTGGGCACCACAATTGAGGGAGGATGCACTCCCTGCAGGTGCTCAGGTTCTGGCCTATTCAGAAAACGGTGGCGGGGTGTACACGGGGGCACTCCCCAGCACGACCGAAGGATACTATCTGGTGGTGGCGATTCGCACGAACATGAATTCTGCAACCATTGATCTGTATCCGTATGAAGCAATGTGGGGGTGGATTCTCGCGAACGAGATCAGATCCTATGACAGCGATGCGGGGCTTGACAATACGCATGGTTGGCTCTCGCTTGAGGATATCCAGAATATCACATGGATCCCGGTGCCGGAACCATGCTCGGTTGCCCTCTTTCTTTTCGGCGCGGCGGGTCTCGCCCTTCGACGGCGGCGTTTCACGCCAGTTGAGAAACGAAAAGGCTGAAAAGCGGAGGGCAACGAGGACGTTGCCCCTCCCATTCTCCGCGAACTTTGCGAGAGATAACCCAACCGTTCCTCAGCCTTCCCGCCTCTCAGTTTCCCCGTTTCTCCGAAAGCCGACGGCGAGGGCGCCGTCGTTACGCAGCTGGCGTGAAGCACCCACCCCGCTTCCCTGCTTCTCAGCCTCTCAGCTTCCCCGCTTCTCAGCCTTTCCGCTTCCATGCCACAAACCAATGTTCCTTTCGTTACTGGGAGTTTGGGAGGCTTGGAGAGCCGTCCCTATCTCCTAAACTCCAAGACTCCCCGCAGCGAAAGCAAGATCCTCCCTGCCGAAATGGACGTGACGGAGCGCGTCCCTCCCGACAAGTGGGGCCGACCTCATGACTTTGACAGGATTAACAGGATTTACAAGGTTCGGATCTGCCGCCAATCCTGTGAATCCTGTAAATCCTGTCTGAAAACTTGCCCGTAGAACGGGTGGTCAGTCCGTTCGCGTCACAGCGGACGCGACGAGACGCGTCCCTCCCGGACGACGGGCTAACCACCCCACCACATTGGGGAAAGTTAAATCGCTTCGCTTTGAAATGGTTAAATTGACGAGTCGCCGAAAAGCGGTAGGAGTGTCGCTTCCCCGAATGTCCCGCTAAGAACAGTGACACCCAAGTAAACCACCTAACTACCCAACGACCTAACCACCCAACCACTGAACCACTGAACTGACAAGCCTCGTTGTTCGCGCTTTTTCCTTCGCCTCTCTTGTGCTATACTGGATTCCATGAAATGGATTTGCATACTGGGGTTGGCGGTTGCGGTGATTGCTTTGCCGTTCCTTTGTCAGCGCATGGAAGAGGCGGAAATCCCGCAGAAGGGAATTCCCGAAGTGGTTGTGATCACGCCGCACAATGAGGACATCCGCAATGAGTTCGCCGAGGGTTTTTCGAAATGGCACGAGAAACATTTCGGAACGCCCGTGCGGGTCGATTGGCGCGTGATCGGCGGCACGACGGAAATCATGCGTTACCTGACGAGCGAGTATCAGGCATCTGCCGCCGCCTACTCCCGCGCCCAGGCGCATGTCGGACACACGGTGTCACCCGATGAGGCGATGAATCTGGATGCGCCCGACGCGGTCACGAGCCGGATCGATGTTTTTTTCGGGGGTGGCGATTACGACCATTCGCGCGCGGAGCGGATGCGGCTGACGGTTCCCGCGTGGCCGGAGGGAAAGGAACCGGCGGGGCTTTTCCGGGATTCTTCCGGGCGGGAACTGATTCCCGTCGAGAAGAACGGCGCGACTTGGCGCGGCAAGGCGTTTTACGGCAATGTGCTGAGTACCTTTGGCATTTGTTACAATTTCGACCGTCTGCGCGATTTGAAGATCGCGCGTGAACCGCGCCACTGGGATGACTTGGCAGCGCCGGAATACTTCGGTTACGTGGGGCTGGCGGATCCCACGAAGAGCGGCAGTGTCGCCAAGGCGTTCGAGTTGATCGTCTATGCGCAATGCGCCAAAGCGGTGGCGGCAGCTGGATTCACGCGGGAACAGATCGCCTCGTTCGAGGAGAAACTGGCCGCGGCAAAGACGGACTATCTGAAGGACGGTTCAATTCCCCAAGCGTACTACGAGGCGATCGAGACGGGGTGGCTGAACGGGATCCGGTTGATTCGCCGCCTTGGCGCCAACGCCCGTTCTTTCAGCGAGTCTGCCGGCAAGGTTCCCGTCGATGTCGGGAACGGAAGCATGGCGGCGGGAATCTGCATCGACTTCTACGGTCGGCTTCAGGCGGAGAACTCCACATTGCCGGACGGCCGTGCGGTCATGCGCTATGTCACGCCTGTCGGCGAGGCGGGAATCACCGCCGATCCGATCTCGCTGCTGCGCGGTGCGCCGAACCGGGAACTTGCCGTCCGCTTCATCGGGTTCGTTCTGGGGCGCGAGGGGCAGAAACTCTGGTGTCTGCGCCCGGGAATCGAGGGCGGTCCGCATCGCAAGGCGTTGCGTCGGCTGCCGATTCGACGCGAGTTTTATCCGTCGGACGATCCAGACATGCAGGCGTTTTACGAGGCGAACAAGGCGAGTTACTCCGATCCTTTGGGGGATTTGGAGACGGATGCCTATCGGATTGGCGATGCGTTCGTCTATTGGCCGCGCTGGACATTGCGGCATTTCGGGATTCAGCGCGACCTGATCCGCGCCATGTGCATGGATTCCGGCGAGGAGTTGCGCGCGGCGTGGCGGGCGATCCTGCGGAACGGAGGCGTCGAGAAGAATCCCGACGCGATGCAGTTTTTGGAGGCGATGCCGACGAATCCCGTCTTGCTGACCTGGAACACGGCGATTTCTGTCTTTCATACGCAACCGCGCCTGGAGCGACTGGCGAACTGGACCGCCTTCTTCCGTAAACAATACCGGATGGCGCAGGAATTGGCAGAGAAGCGGGGGACGGCTACGCCGCCAGCTGAGAGGCGGGGAAGCTGAGAGGCTGAGAAGCGGGGAAGCGGGGGCGACCGTAATGCTGCTCCAAAATTTCTCTGTTGGACAATTTGAAAACCACGGAATACACGGAAGGATTTTGCTGAATATGCTTGACTGGCTTACCAGGCTTGACTGGCTTAACCAGCCACTAGCTACCAGCTACCACCTTGCGGCTAAAAAAGGAGTTTGAGATGTTGACGGTGATTGGGGAACATCCGCTGGCGACGGATGAGTCCGGAAAACTGAAAAGCCATATCGGGACATATTTCGTTCGGACGCACACGCTGGTTTCTTTGCCGGGATTGCCGCATGTGTTCCAGCAGATGAAGTACCGCGCGATCCTGCAGGAACAACGGGAGCGGGAGAAGAAGCCGGCCATGAGCGAGGACGAGTGGATGGCGATTTCCGAAAGCGCTGTCGATTTGATCATGCGTCTCCCGTACGTGCTGATCCGTCCCGTACCCGACGCGATGGACCTTGCCTACCGGGCGGACGAAGAATTGCAGGAACTCATTCCCAAGCATCTCATCCGTTTCCTCCACGCCCACAACGGAAAGGTTCAGCAGGCGATCCGCGAGCGCGGCGAGTACTGGCGCATCAGTTTCCCGCCCGCCGACAAGGAGCTGATCGTCAAGGAAATCCAGGCGTCGCTCGTCTCCATCGGCGGACTGCCGCTGTACTACTACAATCCTGTCACGGGCATCCGATACCTGACGGTGGACAAGTTCGCGTCGCTGGAGACCTTGGGGGACGAGGAGTTGCGGCGGCATCTGCTGGAAATCCGCGACTACTGCTTGCGGCGGAACCGCAGCTTCCACTACGAGATCGATTTCTTCGAGGCGAACGGGGATACGACACGCAAGATGTTTGCCGCGTTGACCGATCTGGAAACGATGGATCCCGCTTCCATTCGCGCCGCCTTCCGGCAGTTGCTGGAACACGCCCGCGAAAGCGTTCCGCCTACGTTGCAGACGGACGATGTTGAGAATCCCGTTTGGCGGCAGAAGATCTTCGCCTGTATCTCCGATGACCAGAACGACATCCGTTCCGACACGATGGTGAAGGAGTTGTCGCCCGAATTCTTCCGCCAGATCTTTTGGCATCCCGGCGCGAAGATCGAGAACGGGGTGTTGGTTTTCGATCCGATTTTCGAGTATGCCCAGCGACATCCCGAAATGAAGGATCTCGCCAATCTCTGCGATGAACGGATCAAATCGTTCATCTGCAACTATGTGCGCGAGTATGGGACACTGCAGTACATCAACATCGGCGGTATCCTTCCCGGACTTCGCCAACAGGCGCCCGTCGGCGGCCACCGTTCGTACATTGCGGAGGTGATGTACAAGGGGGCGCAGAAACCCTTGCTGAAGATCCTGCGGATTCAACGCTGGGGCGTGCAGGAACGGCTGGATGACGGCAAGGATCTGCTCCGCGCCATCATGGAATCGTTTGATTACACGGAATACACCACGAACCGTCGCTTCGGGTGCTGGGAACTGGGAATGCCGATCCCGATCAGCCAGCGGACGAACCTGATCTCCGAGACCTACCAGGGCAAACAGGAGAAGTATCATACGACGCCCATCTGGACGGTTTACTTCGAGCGCGATTTCATCGGGGGTGTCGCGACTGACAAGATTCTGGACGTCGATCTGAAGGATTTGCAGTTCTCCCTCCGGCTTGCACAGCTGCTGGGACAGGTCGCGGCTCCGAATCTGGTGGTCGGGCGGACGGACACGGCTGGACGAGTCACGTACGACAGCGGGGACGAGGTGGTCGTCTTTGACGAACACCACATGCCCGCGCGGATTGTCGTTGCGGACCATGCGGGCACCTTCCGTGATGTGGAGAACCCGTATTCGCACTTTGTCGAGGGGTATGCGCGTCCCGTCGTGTCGCGCTGGAACAAGGTGCCCGATCCTGTCGCGTTCATGCGCAACTATCTGGACGAATTCTTGATGCGTCTCTTGCAGATGCGCACGACGCATCGGCAGAGTCCCCATGTCTTCGACGAACTGTTCCAGCACAGTCGGCAAGGGGAGGGGACATTCGCTGACCGCTGGCGTCATGTCCTGACGCGCTTGGAAGAAGCCGATGTCGCCCTCTTCATCCGCCAGCTGGAAGAACGCATCCTCGCCTCCGTGAAGGAAAGCTGATTAAGCGTGTTAAGCCGGGTAAGCCGCTGAGGCGCTTCGCGCCAGCTGAGAGGCTGAGAAGCTGAGAGGCTAGGGGGCGTGTCGCGTCCGCTGCGTAGCGACGGCGCCCTCGCCGTCGGCTTTCGGGGAAGCGGCACTCCTGCCGCTTTGGGAGACGCGCTTGCTTGTCCTCCGTAGCCTTGCGCAGGATGAATCGCGTCCGCAATGCGTATCCTGCATACGCGGCTAAGTTACCTTAGTGCCGAAGGCTCACTTACCGGCGAAGCCCCCCTCATTTCCATTCCCGTACGAAGCGCGGGCGACGGGCTTGGCTCGAATTCGGGCTTGAACGGGCGGGCGAAGTATGAGACACTAGTTTTCAGTTTCGGCACGTGCGGGAACAACCATGAAAAGAATCCGCCACATTTTCGTTTGCGTCTCCTGCCTGACAACGGCGGCATGTGCCGCCGTGTACGTAAACCCGTGCGGTATCGCTGTCGGGGATACAGCTTACTACCGGGTTAGCGCATGGCCCGCATCCATCCCGGACACAAACCTCGTCTGGAGCGCGGAACCCGCGTCCCGAGTCTCCTTCCCGCAGGGACCGCACGGCCGGGCGGTCGCGGTGCGTGGGGATGTCGCCGGGGACGTGTCGCTATCCCTTTCCTTCGCGACGCAGGTTCTCGGAATGGATCAGAACAAGCCCGTGGCGCGGGTGCGCGTGGTGGAGCCTTCCGTTGTGGACGTGAACGTTTATATCGTCTGCTCCACCGGCGGGTACATGGTCAAGGCTCCGGCTGAGGTGCAGACGGTTTTCGCCGGGGTCAACGACATCTATCGGCAGGTCGGCGTATCCTTCCGTGTCGTCGGTATCCACTCCGTCACGAATGACGACTGGCTTATCATCTGGAACGAAGACGGCGACTGGCCTAAGGCACGGCAAGTGACGGCATACGCGCAGAACACAGGCGGTCTGGAATGTTATTTCGTTCAAACCATTGATACCGTATACGGGTTGAGCCACGCCGGAGGAATGGTTCTCGAAGGAACCAGCGATGCGCGTGCGGTCGCTCATGAGATCGGCCATGCCTGTGGACTCAAGGATGTTTATGTCAACAGCCCTGACGATACGCCGCTGGCAGTGACGGGTGAAATCTCCCGAGAACGGCTGGGTGCGGCATGGGGAAGCACAGGTGGGAGGTGCTTCTATGCTTCTGGCTTGCATCCGGCTGATTTGCTGAGGAGGCTCCTCATGTACGGGGACGACGACAATTCGCCGGGATGCGCCTTCTCCTACGGGGACATCTACGGGCTATGATACGAGACAGGCTGGAACGCGACGAACAGCGAATGGGAGACGGAATGGAAACTGTCTCCCGCCCCGTCGGATTCTTCCAGCACGGGAACCCGCACCCGGTCCACCAGTGAGGGAACAAACGGATAATCAGTATCGAAAGGAACGGGAAATGAAAAAGAAATTGGCATTGTTCTGCTGTCTCGCGGCATGTGCCGCGTTCGCACGGACGCCAGAGGAAATGAAGGAGGACGTGAACGTAATTACAAACCGTATTCTTGCATACGTTCATGGAAACATGAAGACTAATGCAATGAGAAACTTCGCCAAACTCCACAAACTCACGAAGGAGGAGCTGACACAAGAAATTTTGCTCTCTATTGACGCGATGAAGGGGAATCCGCAGTTGGTGTCCAGACGCCGTTTCGGAATTGATATACTCGGAGAGTTTGGAACAACGAATGCGGTCCCATTTCTGGAGAATCTTCTGCATGACGGAAACGAAGCTCCGTCGGCACCCGTGGGAGCCCTAATCAAATGTTCGGGGTACTCGGCAGATGGATTCAATCGGATCGCGGGCATCATGAAAGAGGAACGCAAAGATGATTTTTGGTTCAAGCTTTCGGTTTATAGTCAACTGTCATCAAAATTTGAATTTGGCTCACCTTCCCCCGAAATCCAGAAAAACATGTTTGATTTCCTGATGGAGGCGACCACCTTCGAGACAACGGCTGGGGCGGGACATCTGGACGGATTGCTCTGCCGTGAGTACCCTGCTTTCCGGGAAAGCCTCCCGCGACTGCGCATGGCGCAACGCCTGGCCGAGAAGGAGAAGGCCGGCGGCGTGAAGGACGGCACCTATACCGCGCTCGCACGACAGCTCTCCGGGAGTCCCGGTATCGAGAATCGGAAGAAGGTGGAGTTCGTCCCAAAGAATTTGGAGCGGAAAAAGGAGAAACTTGATCCGTGGTATTAGCCCGCCGCTGAGGTGCTACGCGCCAGCTGAGAAGCGGGGGGACGCTTCGCGCCAGCTGAAAAGCTGAGAAGCTGAGAGGCTGAGAAGCTGAGAAGAAGGGAGACGGGTGCATGTCGCATGTCGCGTGTCGCTTGTCTTTTCCTTCCCACAGATGGGGAGGGACGCGCTCCGTCGCGTCCGTACCTCCTGAAGCGACAGGAGTGTCGCTTCCCCGAACGATCCGAACTGCGGCGGAGAAATCATTGTTCCTTTCGGTACTGGGAGTTTAGGAGGCTTGGAGAACAACCGCCCCTGTCTCCGAAACTCCAAGACTCCCCGTAGTGAAAGCA
This sequence comes from Kiritimatiellia bacterium, assembly GCA_017450695.1. Taxonomy (GTDB): domain Bacteria; phylum Verrucomicrobiota; class Kiritimatiellia; order RFP12; family UBA1067; genus RGIG8368. Next base: position 15,686 of record JAFSTA010000162.1, read on the forward strand.
AGATCCTCCCTGCCTAACCGGCCGCGACGGGGCGCGTCCCTCCCCTGCGTAAGACAAATATGACAGCCGCGTGAAGCGACAAAAGTGCCGCTTCACTTTCGCCTTGAAAACGGCAGAGGGATTGGCTATACTTCATTTCGTCTTTTGTCCGTGCGCGGTTGTGCGCGGGCGGGACTGATCTTTCTAGCGGCGGGCGGCATACTGCGCCCGCCACCGGCCCGGAGCGGATCGCGATGACCCGCCGAGGGCGCAACCCCTTGGGCAATCCCTTGTACCGCTCGATCGGCGTAAGCCGTCCGCGCGGGACGGGGATGGTGAACGGGGACCGGGCAATCCTGACAAGGACCTCGGAATGTACGCAACAGCGTATTCGCTCTATTGAGAACTTCGCCAAAGAAAAAAGAGTAAGCGAGATACGGGGTTGCGCTACGTGGGTTAATCCCACGTGGCGTGTCTTCTGATCATGTTTACTCAATGGCGTTTGGCGATGCCTTCAATAGGACATGGAAATGTAAGGCACGCCACCCGCTTTTTCTGCGCCCCGTGGTGGATGCTGCCTCGGGTGAAGATTCGGCGCGGAAGAGGGAATGGCAGATCATGAGGATAATGCCACTTGTAGCAACATTATGGTTGGCTTTTAATGTTTTCGCCGAACCGGCGATCACTGGCGTGACGGCGGTGCAACGCTATCCGTGGAACGGGAAGGTCGATATCTCGTACACGGTTACGGGTGACATCGAAGCCGAAGCAAAACAGAGAGGTGTATTCACTTCGCTGAAGGTGTCGGCGATCGACAAGTCTGCGAACACGACAAACATTGCGACACAGTTGTCGGGAGATACAAACCTGACGGTGGGAACGCACCAAATCGTGTGGGACATGGCTGCCGAAGGATTGGATTTCAAGTCCAGTAATGTGCTGTTCCGCGTTTCATGCGAAACGATACCGGCGCTTTACTGTGTGATCGATTTGTCTTCTGGCGCATCGGCTTCAAGCTATCCCGTCACATATTTGGCGGAATCGCCGAGTGGAGGGGTCAACACGGATGAGTACAAGACAACAAAACTGGTGTTGAAACGGATTGAGGCTGGTACATTCATTATGGGCGATGACCAGACAAACGAATCGCAGCGTGTCATACTCACGAAACCGTTCTACATGGGTATTTTCGAAGTGACGGAGAAACAGTACCAGTTAGTAGTGGGATCAAAAGCATATTACCCTAAACACTCTATGGTTTGTGTCTCATACAATGAGATTAGGTCCAATTTCATAGGACGGCTCCGTACACGAACCGGACTGGTGTTCGATTTGCCAACGGAGGCGCAGTGGGAGTATGCCTGCCGTGCTGGTACAACGACCAGGTTTAGCTATGGAAACGGGAGTAGTTCTAGTTTTAGTAATTATATGTGGTATCTTGGTAATTCAGACTCAGCATTAAATGATGTCGGAACAAAGAGACCTAATCCGTGGGGACTCTATGATATGCACGGGAATGTGGTGGAGTGGTGTTTGGACTGGGACGGGGATCTGATGTACGGCATAGACCCGACGGGTTCTTCTTCTGGAACGAACCGTGTGTATCGCGGTGGCAGTTGGTATGACAACGGCAGAACCTCGTACAATCGAGGAAATCGTTCCCCGTCGTATGGAAGCAATAGCTTCGGTTTCCGCCTCAGTTGGACTTTGGCAGATTGACACAGACAAAGCGAAAGGAGAGAAAACCATGAAGGATTCAGCGAAACCCAAGAATGAAAAAGGGGAGGCGTATGCCCTCGCTTTTACGCGTATCAAAAAATCAATCGAGGGGAAATTCCCGGTTGAGGCAACCGCACTAGAAGAGTGTATTATTTCCGACAGATTGCGGTCGTTTCTCAAGATGGCAATGCCGTCTTTGGACACGTCCGTGACGGCGGGTAGGTTGATTGAGAACACGATTTCATCGATTCAGCCTCGCAAAGATCCATTGCTTGCGAGCATCAAAAATTGGATGAAGGCAAGGAACAAGGTGATACACGGTATCATTACTGCGAAAGGGGGAAATATTCCTGCGAAGGAATTCATTTCAAGAGCCGTAGATGTAGCAAAGAACGGTGCTGAACTCGCACGCCAGCTGTGCCGGTGGGTTGATAAGGAGAAGCGACAAATCAAGAAACGGTCGGCTACTTTCCGCGATTCAAAGGTCGAAGGAGTTTAATGCGGGCGGAATGGACAGATTGTTTTAACGCGGCTTCTCCCGCAGTTTCGCGCAGGGCTTTCCAGGTGCTTCCTTTGGACTGCGGGGGAGGCGGCACTTTGCGCCACCTGAGTGGCGTGGGACAATGCGAGCCCGCCAAGTGTGGCTGGCAACCGGACGTGGCGGCGCGAGGGCGGCGGCGTTTCGGCGGGCAAACGCATGGAAAACTGAACCGCAGACGTTCGCGGACTGGCTTCGCTGACACTCGCCCCGATTCCGCCAAGCGTAAGCGCGGCGCGTCCGTGTCGGTCAGCGGTTTGTCAAAACATTTCGCGCGAATGTTGTCGATAGGATTCCTGAACCGCAGACGTTCGCGGACGGGCATCGCTGACGCTCGCCTTGATTCCGCCAAGCGTAAGCGCGGCGTGTCCGTGTCGGTCAGCGGTTTGTCAAAACATTTCGAGCGAATGTTTACGATAGGATTCCTGAACAGCAGACGTTCGCGGACGGGCTTCGCTGACGCTCGCCTTGATTCCGCCAAGCGTAAGCGCGGCCAGCAGTCTTCCTTCCCAGCGAATTCCGTCATCGGACAAAAGGGAGAAGGCGATGCCGATCACGATTTCATCAAGCAGTTTCTCCGCGTGCGGAGACCAGAGGACATTCATTGCGGTTGTTCCTCTGCGGCCTTCGTCGCAAGCAGTTTTTTATGCAGTCGGCTGAATACCTCCTCGCTGGAGATTCCCTTGCCCTCGGCGAATTTGCGGCGGGCGATCTCGATGTCGCGTGCGGGTTCCAGGTCGTCGAAGAGCGCGTCTAACGACTCGACATCGACGAGGTACGAGGCGGCGCGTCCGTTCTGCGTGATGAGAATGGGGTGGTGTGTCTCGCGGACGCGGCTGATGTACGCGGAGAGGTTGTTGCGGCACTCTGAAAAGGGAACCACGTCTTCAGAAAGTCATGGCGTAAGGGAAACCGCGCGTGTACGCGGGCGAAATTTTGCTTTGGCTGTCGGTATGTTGTTCTCTCCGTTTGACGACGGAATTGTACGTGATTGTGTCCGTTCCGTCAAGCGCGATTCCGGCTGTGGGCATGGGATACTGGTTGGGCCGGGCAAGCGGGGAAGCGGACGGTTGCGCCGCGAACGGAAACGGATTGCCGTCCGTGCCGTTCGAGGGAATGCGCCGGAGGATAACTTTGTGTTCTTTGTGGTTGAATCCCGTCGGTGTCGCGGGGATGGCCCGGCGGGAACGCACGTGAAACCGTTGGCCGTACCGGAGTCAGAACAGCTGGCTCAGGAAACTTCGCGCGGAAACGGCGACCGGCACATGGAACGAGAAGGCGTCGACTTCTGTGTAGGGAAGATCGCGGACGATCTGGAAGGCGTGTGCGGCGCCGGTTCGCTTCTGCATCACGGCGAGTGCGCGGGATGGCGTTGCGTCGGAAATCTTGGCCTCCGCGAGAAACCACGGGCGCCCGTCCTTCGCGACAAGGAAATCGACCTCTTCCTTTGCCTTGTTGCGGATGTAGTAAAGCGCAAAATCGCCGAGCCCGAGATCGTTCCATGCGTCCACGGACTTGGAGAGGTGGCAGGCGACCAGGTTTTCAAATCTGGCCCCTTCGTCGGCGACCTCGCACCAGTCGCACTGGTACCACTTCGGCGTCTTCCGGATCGAGTTTTCGATGTTGCGGAACCACGGGCGGACGGAGAATCCCTCGTGGAAGTATTCGAGAGTCGCCTTCCATGCCTTGACTGTCGTTTCGGCGACGCCGATCTCCCTCGCGAGCGAGGCTGTGACGATCTGGTTACCCGCACGGGACAGGAGGAGTTCGGAAAGGATACGGATTCCGGCGATGTCGGCGATCTTGGTCAGGTCGCGCAGATCTTCCCTGAAAAGCTGTTCGCGGCGAAGTTTGCGCCAGCGGAGCGTGAAACGCCTGTCGCGGCGGACGAACGGTTCGGGAAAGCCCCCGTGTTCCCAAAGCGCGTCCCAGTCGGCGTCTTCAATGGGGCGCGGTGTGTGCGTTTCCTGTATTTCGAGTTCGGTACGCACCAGTTCGGCGACACCGAACGGATGCATGTGGTAGAGGAAATACCGTCCCATGAGGCTGTCGCCGCCGCGCTTGTAAATGTCGAGCCGGGCGCTTCCCGTGACGATCAGCCTCATGCGGTCTTCGTAGATGTCGAAAAATCCCTTGATGAACGTTTTCCACCGGGGAAACTTGTGGATTTCATCGAGCGTGATGACCGGGCGGCGGACGTTTGCCACGCCGAGGCCGGCGGCTGCCGCAAGACCGGCTGCATCGCCAGCCACAAGCCGACGCGTAGCGAGATCATCCCAAGTGAAATAGCGGTCGGAAATGGTTTTCGCGAGCGTGGTCTTCCCGCATTGGCGAGGACCTGTGAGAAAAGCCATCTGCCGGTTGTCGCGAAGATGCTCCGCAAGCATATCTTCGTAGATGCGTTTTTGTGGTTTGTTGTTCATGGCGGAGAGTATAACGGTTGTAGGGGTAACGGTCAATACCAAACTAGCGGAAACGCTAGAATGGTAATTACCAAACCGGCGTTGCCGCTAGTTTGGTATTTCCGGATGGCACTACGAGCCAGCTGGGTTAAGCGTGTGAAGCTGACATGCTAAGTGAGAGTTGAACTCAGAACTTCGAACTCAGAACTTGGAAGTACGAAAAGGAGAAACGGTATGAAGAGGATACAGGCAAGGATGGTTGCAATGGGCGTGTCGGCGCTGGCCGTGTGCGCCGTGTCGGTCGCGTGGGGTTACCCGACGGCGAAGGAGATGGAGGCAGCGCAGCCGCTGGTGAACGAGCTGATGGCGCCGGCGATGCGCGGCAAGCCCGCCGAGGCGGCATCCGCCGCCATCGAACTGGCGAAGGACGCGGAGACGGAGGCAGCGAAGTTCCTCCTCCTGCGCGGCGCGGTGGACCTGTACGCGCGGGCGGGCGACGACGCGAAGGCGGCGGAGACCTTCACCGCGCTGCTCGACGCCGTGAAGGACGTCCCCGCCGCCGAGCGTGAGCGGATTCTGCTGTCGGCGGGACGGACGCTCTCGAAGGGCAAGAAACCCGAACGGATACAGGCCCTCTATCGCGAGGCGCGCGCCCGCACCACCGCCGAGCGGGAGGCGGAGACCGCGCTCGCCGCGCTGGAGAAGTCGCCGAGAAGCGCGGCGGCGCGGCTGCGGGCGGGGAACGCCTATGCCGTCCTGGGCGACTGGCCGAAAGCGCTGGAACATCTGGGCGGGGCGGACGGCGAGATCGCGCCACTGGCGCAAGAGGAGGCGGGCGGCGAGGCTGCCGCCGAGAAACTGGCGGACGGCTGGTGGAAAGCTGCCGACGAGGCGACAGGCGCGGAGGTAAAGGCGGCGTACCGTGCCCACGCGGCGGCATTCTACCGCAAGGCACTGGAGGACGGCGCACTGGCGGGGCTTCGCAAGACGTTGGCGGAGCGCCGCGTCGCCGAGGCGGAACAACAGGGAACAGCGATTCAGACGGCAGGGAGAACGGCGGCATCGGGAACGGCGGCATCGGAAACGGCGCGGACGCTGTCGCCGCTCAGCGGAAGTGTGTCCTTACGGGATGCGCCCTACTGCGTGGTGGACCTCTCCGCCGGGCCAGACGCGAAACACTACCCTGTCAAATACCTTTTGTCTCCGCCATCCGGCTGGTCGAAGGAGAAGGGATGGCCAGATGCGTACAAGACGACGAAGCTGGTGCTGCGCCGGATCGAGCCGGGTACGTTCATCCCAGGCCAGAACCAGACGGACGAGTCCCACCGCATCACGTTGACAAAACCGTTCTACATCGGCGTGTTCGAAGTGACACAGAAGCAGATGGGACTGGTGTTGAGTAGTAAATGGAATCCGGCACAATTCAAAGGGGACGCCCGGCCTGCACAGCTACACCACGCGGATATCCGAGGCTCGAAAAAGGGACAACAATGGCCCGCAACGTCGGAGGTGGACACCGGCTGCTTCCTTGATCGGATCCGGAGACGGACGGGACTGGAGTTCGACTTGCCGACAGAGGCAGAATGGGAGTACGCCTGCCGCGCGGGGACGACAAGCAAATACAACAATGGAGGTGAATCGGAAGACGACCTCAAGAAACTCGGACGGTACAAAGAAAACCAGTCAGACGGCAAAGGAGGGTACTCAGAACACACGGTTGTCGGCTCGTACCAGCCGAATGCGTGGGGACTCTACGACATGCACGGGAACGTGTGGGAGGTGTGTTTGGATACGGGGATAGGTCTGAATCCAAAGAATCCGACAAATCCGGGAAAATTCCGCATTAAGCGCGGAGGTAGCTACAGTAGCCAGGATTGCCCTTCAACGGTACGAACCGGCGTGTCGATGTGGGCTAGGTGGCCTGACTCAGGTTTTCGGTTGGTTTTCCATCCAGCCGCCGAAATCCCGAAGGCTGGTTCTCGGTGATATGGCGGACAGGGGAACGGAGGATGGACGCGCGGAGAGAAGGAAAATGACCGTGGGGTGTAAGGTGGATGGGGTGTCAAAGCGGGACGGCGTTTGCCCGTCGCGTAGTTCGGTCGAGGAATTTGAATGGTTATGAAACAAAGGAGAATGAGACGATGAAAAAATGGGAAACGGTGTTGTTGTTTGCGTTTGCGCTAGCGGGGGCTTTCCCCGCGTCGGCGGCCGAACTGTGTTCGGGAGAGAGCGCGCAGGTGGCGATCGACCTGACGGCGGGAACGCGGCGGACGTCGGGGACGGAGACGATCCGTTACTCGACCGCGTGGGACGGGGCCGCGCCGGAGGGCGCGGTCGCCGTCATCGAGGTGGACGGCGCGACGGCGTTCGAGGGGAGCGGGAGCGGCGCGTTCGCGTGGACGCCGCCGCGCAACGGGACGTACACGCTCACCCACCGCGTGACGGCGGGCGGGGAGCAGGTCGGCGAGACGCTGACGGCGGTCTTCGAGGCGGCCGGGCTGAACCCGGACGATCCCGTCATTTATCCCGCGAGCGGCACGGCGTTCAGCGGCTCGCTCTCGGTGTCGATCTCCTGCCCGACGGCGGGCGCGGCCGTCCACTTCACGACGAACGGGACGGAGCCGACGGCGGAAAGCCCCCTCTACCAGCGGTTCCGCATCACGGGCAGGACGACGGTGAAGGCGGTCGCCGTGAAGGACGGGATGCTGAGCGGCGTCGTGTCGGCGGAGTACGCGCCGGGACGGTGCGCGGATCCCGTCGTGTCCCCGGCCGACGGCATGGTCTTCGAGCATTCGGGCCAGAAGGTCTCCATCATATGGTCGGGCGCGGACGGCACGCTGCGCTACACGACGGACGGCAGCGACCCGACGCGGGAAAGCCCCGCCTACGCCGGGCCGTTCACGGTGAGCGAGTCGGTGGTGGTGAAGGCGCGGGCCTTCGGCGACCAGTTCTTCGACTCGGGCACGGTGACGGCGGGCCTCACCCGCGTGTGGGTGAGCGCCGCGACACCGGCCATCGACGCCCCCGCCTCCTTCA
>JAFSTA010000163.1 GCA_017450695.1 Kiritimatiellia bacterium
GAAGGACGCGATGGCGATCCTGCGCTCCTATGGGATAGCACCACCCCCCAATTCAGGCGGTGTCGCGTCGGGAATGCCGTATTTGCCGGGCTTCGAGAAGATGTTCCTGAAGTCTGTGGGATAGCAGAACGGCGTTTTGCGGGCAGATGGCGGAGAGAATCATCACACGCGACTGAAAACGGCATCTCTTAGACGGCAAAAGTTCCGCGCATTGCGCACGGAACCGTGACTTTCTACGCTATCCGAACCTGCCTATAGGATGGTAGTGATTTTCATGTGAGTTAATTGCAAAACCCCTCTTCCGCGCCATTCGCGAGCTAAGCCACGCGGCTTGAAGAAACCCGTAGAAACCACTTTGCGCGTCTGAAAGGTTCAACGCATCTATTATACCAAATCCCTGCGCCTTGCGCAAGAGGGGAATGCGTTTTTTGGAGGGGGGGGGGATAATTGCATTTTCATTCGCTTTTACCTTGATTTATAATAGTTATATGCTATACTATTGGCATGAGACGAACGACAGAAGAACATTTCGCAAGCCACTGGCTGACAATACAGCCCAGCCTCTTCGACTTCCTTGAGGACGAGGTGGGGGAACTTGACGACAACCAGCGGCTTTTCGTCCGCATAGCGGAGTCCGTGGAACTTGGCCGCATCGCGCGGAAGTACGGATGGTGCGGCAACGGAAGGAAGCCGTCGAGCCGGCTTGCGATGTTCAAGATGTTCGTGATGAAGCATGTCTGGAATTTCCCGACGACCAAGGACGCGCTCGCCGAAGTGCGCCGCTGCCCGTCCATGCGCAGGCTCTGCGGATGGGAGTCGCAATCCAGCATCCCGTCCGAGTCCACGATCTCGCGGACGTTCGGCGACTTCGCCGTGGACGAGATTGCCTCGTCGCTTTTCAAGGACTTCGTGAAGAAGGTGACGAAGGGGCGGATCGTCATCCACCGCAGCATCGACTCAACCGAGATAGACGCGCGTGAAAGCGCAGCGACCAAGGGCGAGAAGACCGCAGCCGCCGAACTCGCGGCGATGCGCGCGCAGATCGACGCGAACACGGAGGACTACAACTCCCTCGCGCTCCAGAAGGAGCGGGACCTCGGCACGAACCTCTCGCTGCTGCCGACGCTCTGCGACTGGGGATGCAAGCGCAACAGCAAAGGCAAGACGCAGTACTGGCGCGGCTACAAGTTCCACATCGCGGTCGCCGACGGGGACTTCCCCATCGCGGCATGCCTCACGTCCGCGAGCGTCCACGACTCAAAGGCCGCCATCCCGCTCATGCAGATGGCCGACGAGGTGGCGCTCTCGCTGTACGACCTTGAGGATGCCGCCTACGACGCGAAGGAGATACGGGAATTCTCCGAGTCGAACAATCACGTCCCGATCATCGACGCGAACCCGAGACGCGGCGCGCCAAAGCCTGACGGCAGGGGTGAAAAGGCCGTCGGCATCGTCCCCGCCGAGAAGATCCGCTTCCGCAACCGCTCAGGCGTGGAGCGGGTCAACGGGCACCTCCACGACGCGCACGGCGGACGGACGGTCAGGGTGCGCGGACACGCCAAGGTGCTCCTCCACCTGATGCTGGGTCTTCTTGTCATCGCGGTGGAGCAGTCCGCGCAGATGCTCAGCTGACGCGCTTCGCCCTCCGCGCATCGGCGGCCTCCTTCTGCCGCCGATCCCATTCTTCACACTCCTTTCGGTCCATCTCTCTCTCCCATTCCGGGAAGAGGCTGGGCTGGATTGTCAGCCAATGGCTCGCAAACCGTGGTTTTGCGCTGGTTTCGCTCTCGTCAGCCATGTTTTTGCTCCTTGCCGTCGATGTTTCGCCTTTCAAGCGCACTTCGCCC
>JAFSTA010000164.1 GCA_017450695.1 Kiritimatiellia bacterium
CGCATCCTGCGGCATCTGCCTGAAATCGAAAGACTCGCGTCGAAGGGTTCGCTCACCGAAAAGAATATCGTCAAGACGCTCTTCCCCGATTTGCCGACGCCCAATTGGACGCGTGCGGCCGTGAACGAGTTCACCCATTATGTCGACTGGTCCGCCCGGGATATCCTGATGGCCGCAGACAAAGACCTGGACGAGGCCGAGGCCACGAGCGCAGGCGGGAAGATCCAGCTCATCATGGAAGAGACGTGCTGTACGCTCCAGGAGGGCATCGCCGCCTACAAGAAAGGCAAGCGCGTGGCTCCGCCGCAATATATGACCACGGCCACTTTCTCGATGGAGAAACTGGACGGCACCACGACGGCCGCCCGCGACCAGTTGGACGGCAACAAGATGGGCGATCTCTGGCGTCCCTACAACTACGGTGCGGCAGACGACCCGGAAAACAAGGGCAAGTTCTTCATCACGAATGCCGCGGACTTGGCCTTTGGCTTCACATTCCCGGACGGCACTTCGCTCAAGGCCAACGCCGTCCAACACGCGGGCAACATCCCGACAATTGTCGCCAAGCTCGAATCGCTCGCCGGCAAGGTTCATCCGCGCCAGCAGTCGGCGCTCCTGTTCGCCGTCTCGCAGTCTGGCATCGGCGTACTCAAAGGCGGACTGGAGCCATACGGTATCAGCGGGTCCGAACACGCCGCCGTGAACTTCACGCTCTCCAGGGACGACGCCACCGGCGCCATCACCGTCAAGTATGAAAGCCCCGAGAAGCTGCCGGTTTACTTCAGCTGGACCGCGACGATCGACGTGGACGGCAACATGACCTCCACGCCGCTGGAGGTCATGGACCAAGCGTCGGTCGCGGCCTGCAAGGCCGGCGCGGACAAGGCCATCGCCGCCATGAAGGGTCCGACGGGAACGCACAACCAGCAGTTCGTGCTCGACAAGGATCGCGCCGAGCCGCTCGTCGGGACGATGATGCGCGCCTCCGGCGGCGACCCTGACACCATCGGACTGCTGACGGACCCGTTCGTCTGCACCGGCCTTCTTTACAACAACCAGAACCAGCTGCGCTCGCCGGAAGTCATCCAGTCGCGCGTCGCGGCGCTCAAGGAAAACGTCGCCGAGCTCCGCGAGGCCACGAAGGGCGACGAGCAGATGTGGAAGATGGGCATGATCGGCCTCGCGGCCCTTGGCGGCAAGCCAGTCCCCAAGGGCGCGCTGGCGGCGCTCGTCAAGGCCGTGCGCTCGGTGGACGTCGGCAAGCTGAAGAATCTTTCCGTCGCCGCCGACACGCCCCTCAAGATGCATGCCGCCATCGCGCAGTTCCACCGGGCGGTCACGCTGGCCCGCGAGAAGTCGGGGATCAACGCGATGGTCAAGGGAGGCGAGGAGGACTTCGGCGTAAGGACGCTGGTCGGGAGGCTCCTGGCGGCGCGTTTCGGGGAGGACGCGCTGCGCACGATGAAGGGCGCGCTGGAATCTCCGGTCGCCGGCCGGCTCATGGCCATCTACGAGGAACTGCAGGACGTGCCGATCGACAGGAACCTCCTGAAGGGATACGAGGCCGACATCGTTCGCGATAAGGGACCCGAGCTGTCCAGCGACGTGACGTCGTTGCTCGACAGTGTCAATGAAGCGCTGGACGTCAAGAAGAGCCTGCCTCCGAGATTCAAGGGCAATGCCCAGGAGCTGGACGGATTCGAGGAAATCTGCTTTGACGTCATAGACCTGACGAAGAACCTGCACGCCGACGAGATCGAGCGCCACCGCCAGAAGCTGGAACAGCAGATGGCGCAAAACCGGGCCGCCGAGAACGCCCGCCAGAACGGCAACGCCGTGATCGCCCCGTAGTTTCAAGCCGCGGCCATTGGCCGTGGCCTTCGACCTGCGACCTTTCAACTTTTCAACCCTTCAACCTTTCAACTGGGAAACGACAATGCCACTCGACATCAACGGATACAACGACGCATTTAGGGCGTTCACGGATTTTGCCACGAAAAGCGTCGAGGCGGGCCAGACCAAGGCCATCGCCCGCGCTCCCGTGGAGGTGACGACCGGCCCGCTTACCGGGCGCTCCATCACGGCCGCCACAACGGACAAGGTCTTCAAATTCTTCCGCTCGTCCGACGACCAGAAGGCGAACGACGCCACGCGAAAGATCTTCAGGGACGCCATCATCGACATGTTCGGAGGCGAATCGAAGATCCCCGCCACGGTGAAGCAGGCGATGCTCGAGGCCGACTATGGCAAGGGCAAGCCCTTGACCGCGCGCCGCATCCTCGCCGTCAAAGCCGCAATCGACGCCTCCGGCACGACCGAGGCGCGCACCGAAAAACTCAAGCTCGAGTCCTTCCAGTCGCCGGAAGTGGAGCAGGCCGCGAGCAAGATGGGCTTCGTGAAGTCCGAGTTCCCGAAGCTCGCGCGCGCTGCGCACTTCTACGCACAGACCGCTGGCGTAAGCGAGCTGGATGCGCTGAAGGCCGTCTCCGAGCCCGGCTCCGAGGCGAACCGCCTGATGCAATATGGCGGGCGCTTCCTCGAAAGCGCGGAGAACTTCGCTGACGGCCTGCGGCTCATCGCCAAGTTCTCGGAATGGCACGACGACATCTCGGCCGCGCACGCGAAAAATGATCCCGCCGCCCTCGACACGCCCAGCAAGATCAATGCCGACATCCGCGCCGCCACGCCCCAGGCGAAGCTCGGCCTGGAGCGGTTCATCTTCGAAGACATCGCCGCGAACCCGGACTTCAACCTCAAGGAGACCGACGCGGAGCGAGCCTTCGGCGTGGAGCACAACGCGGCGAGCCGCCACATGCTCGTGGCCGACAACGTATCCACCCTCGGGACGATCGCCAACGTGCCGCCAGAAAAGCGCCGCGTGGTCTATGCGGCCTTCAACGCCTTCCGGGAACTCGCGCCGTCCGCGCAGGAGCGCAACGCGAAGAAGCAGGTCTCCTTGGAATCGATCTTCCTCGCGCGCATCCTCCGCCATCTCCCCAAGCTCGAGAGCATCATGGCCAAGGGACCGCTCACGGGCCGCGACATCATCAAGACCTGCTTCCCCGACATCGGCAAACCCGGTAACTTCGACGCCGACACCATCAAGGCGTGGGAGGATGACCTCGGCACGCGCTGCCTGGCGCTGGGCGGAGAATACCAGGCTGCGGCCACCCCGCTGCTGGAAAGCGCCGGCGCGACGATTGACGAGGCGAAGAGCGCCGTCAGGCGCGGCAAGCCGCTCCCGGACGTCCCATTCTTCTCCACCGCGCAGTTTTCGATACAGGAAGCCTCCTCCGTCGCCACCGCCGGCATCGCGACCATGGACGGCGACATCTGCCGCATCTCGCCCTACACGACCGGAGAGGACGGCAACGTCAAAAACGTGTTCCCGCTGGAAAACCAGTCCTGGAAATTCAACTTCCCCGACGGCGAACGGCTGGAGACGAACGGCACCAAGCATGCCGACATTCCGCGCGTCGGGCAGAAGATCAGGGATCTCTGCGGCGAAGTCCACCCGAAGCAGATCGGCACGGTGGCATTCCTCCTCTCGCAGTCGGGAATCGGCGGCGTCATGAAGAAGCGGCCTCTCGCCGAGTTCGGCATCAACACCGACGAGCACACGCCGGTGGACTTCACGCTCTCGCGCAATGCCGAGACCGGCACCGTCACCATCACCTACGCCTCCCCGAAGGAGCTGCCCGTCCGCTTCTCCTGGATGGCCACCGTCGATGTGGCCGGCAACGTGACGACCACCCCGCTTGTCATGGAGAAGCCTCTTGGCGACGTCTCGTCCGCCGACGCGAAGAAGGCCGTCAATGCGGCGATGAAGGATCTCGGCGTAAACCTGACAAAGGATGGCGCCAACCTCGCTGCGAATCTCTTCGCGCAGCACGCCAAGGGCATGTTCCCGAAGAACGCCAGCGTGTTTGCAAACTATATAGTCGGCCGCATGGTAAGTCCGCTCGGATTGCAGGATGACGAGCTGGAAGGGAAGGTCGCCAAGATCGCCAATGACATCAAGAGCTGGGACGATTTCAAGCTGGGCGACCCGAGGCTGGCCGATGTCGGCAGGCGGGTGGCCGATATCGCGAACGGCCATGTGAAGGAGAAGATCAACGACGAACATTGGTTCATGGGCGATCCCGGATACCAGGCGCAGAGCAACATGCCGCATCTGCCGAACGTCGCCAACCAGTTCTGGTCCGACATATCGAGCGGCTCCTGGAACTTCAACGGCACTACGGTCAAGTTGGATCCCAAGATGAACGCCAATGAAGTCAGGGCGTTCAACGAGAAAGTCGTCGACCAGCTGAACAAGACCGTCGACGGCAGCATCAAGACCGAAGAGAGGCGCTCTGTCGTCAAGAAGGTCCTTACGACGCTGCTTCACCAGGGAAACTTCTCCGAACTGGAGCTCATATCCAGAAAGCAGTCCGATCTCTCGGCGCTGAAAGGCTCCGAGCTGTTCGCATCCAGGGACATGAACGGGGAATTCGAGCCGATCCTGACAGGTTCCCAGAAGGCGATGGGACTTGAGATATCGAAGGACGGAAAGACCGCAACCGTGACCGTTTCGATAGCCAAGAACATCACATGCGACGGAAGCACGGCAGACGCCAGCAAGATAGGCGTGGCGCTGTGGACCCAGAAGATGACTGTCGATCTTACGAAGGACATTCCCGAAGTGACCAATGTCACGTTCTCGCAGCAGTTCGAGCCGGGAAAGGTCGAAATCTCCAGCGAGCGCATCGACGAGAACCTGCAGATATCAAAGGAATGAAAAAGGGCTGATTTATGGACTACAACGAACTCATCGAATCGTTCGCCGCCTCGCTCGGTCTAGAGGGCGTGGAGATAGAGGGCGGCGCGGCCGCGTTCGAGATCGACAGCATGAAGGTCGATATCTTCCACGACGCCGAGGCGGACACCGTGATGGTCTATGGCGAGATCGGCCAGCCGCCGTCCGACGACGACCGGTCCTTCGGCCCCGCCATGCTCAAGGCGAACCACCTCTTCGGCGGCACCGGCGGCGCAACCCTCTGCCAGGACCCGGAGACCGGTGCCTACGCGATCTTCCAGGCCTTCCCGCTCGACGGGATGGACGCGGAGGCACTCGCCGCGCAGGTGGCTCGCATAGTCGATAAGACCGAACATTGGCGCGGCATCCTGAACGCCTTCCAGGTCGCGGAGCAGGAGAAGGGCTCAGCCGCCGCCGAGGAGGTCCTCCTCGACGCCATCCACGGCGGAACCGGCGGCTTCATGCGGGTCTGAACCTCGACTATTCCAAAAGATCAATGCCAGATGCGCCATGACTTTCGGCATGGTGCTGAACCCCACCGACCAGGATTTGATCGACGCACAGCGTTAAGGAGAAAAAGCAATGGAACTGAAAGAACTGATGTCCGCTTTTGCGGAAACACTCGGAATCGACGGGATCGAGGTCAAGGACGGCGTCTGTTCCATGACGATCGACGACATCCCGATGGAATTCACAGAGTCTCCGGGAGGAGAGGCCGTGGTGGGTGCCGCCGTCATCGGCGAACCGCCGCCGGACAAGCGCGAAGCCTTCTACGAGATGCTTCTGGAGGCGAATACGCAGTTGTACGGGACGCTGGGCGTTGCCTTGTCGAAACTGCCGGAAACCGGCGAGATCGCCCTGATTGGCGGCCTCCCGTTCAAGGGACTGGAGCTGAAGGAATTCTGCCAGGGCCTGGATGAGTTCGTCAGCAAGGCCGAGGAATGGCGCGAGACGCTGGAGAACTTCCGCCCCGCCGCGGAAGAAGCCGCCGTCCGCGACGAGGAAGCGGCCCAGTTCCGCCGATTCGGCATGAACGGTCCCGGCTTCATGAGCGTCTGAGCGCATCCAAATTGCAACGGAACCCACAAGTGGGACTGGAAGTGATGGCGAAAAACGCGACAGCCGACGGCCGACAACCGACGCCCAAGGGCCAAGAGCGACATTCGACATTCGACGGCCGACAACCGGTTGTCGAATGTCGGTTGTCGAATGTCGCCTTTCCCGGCTGTCGCCTTTCGCTTGTCGATTATCGCTGCGATGATTCTGGCCGCCATCGCTCTTTCCTCCCGCGCAGAAAACGCCTACACGAACCATGCGGGGAACGTGGTTTCGGAATCCGTCATTGCGCTTGACGCGTACACGGTTACAATCTCCAACGCGATGGAGACCTTGAATCTGCCGCTGTCGATCTTCCCAGAATCCGAGTAGCGGCGCATCGCAGCCGACTTCGTCCTGGGGAATCCTGAGACGGGGATAGCCGCGCTGCATGTGCCGGTTGCCGTGAAGAGGGCGATCGCCGGGGCGGAGAAGGCGATGGCGCGTTCGCGCAAGCGGGCGAAGAAGGGGTTTTGCTCGAAGGAAGAGAGCGACGACTTCTGCGCGAAGTCGGAGGCTGCGCTCCAGAGCTATCTTGACAAGCAGGTCAAAGAGGGTGCCATCACTCCCGCCGAGCGAAAGGCATTTGGGCGGTAAATGACCGCAGATGAATCAGTCGTGGGTTTCGGAAGAAGTAGTCGCTGACCGATCGCGGACGGCGGACACGTCCTGTTATTCGGCGATCAGGACGCGCGTTTCGCCTTTGGCGAAGGTGAGCGGCAGGATGGGACCTTGCCCCACGACCTGTCCGCTGATCGCATCGCGTATCGGCTTGGCGGCGGGGAAGCGTAGATGCAGCATGGTGTCTTCCATCGCCTGGACCTCCAGCACGTAACCGTCCACGCCCACGCCGCGCGTTGCCCACAGCGTGGCCTTGCCGACTTCATTCTCCGGCAGGTACAGGTGGACGCCTGCGAGGGCGGCGAGGCGGTAGAGGAGCGGCGCCGTGAGTTCGGGCTTGGACACGAACACGTCCTTGCCCTTGCCGGTACGGCGCACGACCACGCTCGGTGCCCCGTCCGGGAAGCGTTCGAGGATTTCATCCGGCTTCGCGTCCGTGACGGTGAAGAGCGCTTGATCGATAGGCTTCGCGAGCGGCTTGAAGCGGAAGCCCGTCAGGCGCGACATGCGCGCGAGGTCGGAGACGCCCTCGTTGTCGCGCCAGCCAGGCGCCCAGCACCAGACGCGCGTCGCGGGATGCGTCTGGCGCTGCTGCACGAGGGCATCGATCTTCGCGTCCGAGAGCGACCAGCAACTCTGGAATATCTGAAGCTTGGCCGCGAGGGGCTGCCCGCAGACGTCGAAGAGGAGGTACTGTCCGTGCGGCGCACCGCAGCGGTTGATCTCGCCGCGGACGAGCGAGACGAGTCCGCCGTTCACGGGGTTTGCCTTCCCGGCGACCTGGATCATCGATTCCTCGTCCTGAATGAGGGCGACTTCGGGCGTGAAGGGGGCGGTGCGGGCGAGCATCTTCTTTTCAAGCGGCATTAGGCCGCGCTGGACGTCCCACAGTTCCTTCGAGTCGTACCATCCCAGACCGGGCAGATCCATCCACCAGCTGCCGAAGCCGCGGATCGCCTCCTGCGCCGTGTTGCGGAGCATGACGTTGCGTGACTGCGCGAGGTTCACGAGCGTTCCTTCTTGCACGTAGGCGGCCTCCCGGTGGTCGAGATGGGTGCGCGAGTCGTCTTCGTTCAGCCACAGGACGCCGTTGCGCATGACGGTTTCGCCGGCGCTCATGTTCGGCGCGGATCCACAGAACGCGCGGTCGAAGTAGGAGATCGGCGAGCAGAGGATGTCGATGGATCCGTTCGCCTTGCGGAGCAGGTTCTCCATGCCGTAGTGGCCGGAGTTTGCGGGACCGTAGCGGTGCGCGGCGAACTCCCAGGCGTAGCCGTAGAAGAACACGACGAGCTTCTTGCCTTCCGTCGCGGCGCGGCAGGCGTTCGCGAGCTCGGCGACGAAGTCGGTCATTTCCTGCTGCTGGAAGCGGTTGAACTCGATGCAGCGCCGTTGCGTGACGGGATCGAGCAGGTGGCGCTCGTTCTCCCCGGCGAGCCGTGCCGAGACAGGCGGCACCTCGGCTGTGGGATCGCCGGTCCAGACGCGGAAGGCGGCGAGGGTCTGGGGATCGTATCCGTTCATTCGATCCCACGAGTCGAAGTAGAACCACTCGGACGTGTTCTGTCCCGTGGGGTGGATGCCGGCGAAATTGCGCGGATACTTCGCCATCATGTGCTGGGCGAACCGGACGATGTAGGCCGTCGCCGCCGCGCGGTAGGGGCGGCTTGAGACGGTAGCCATATCGGGGCGCAGACCGTGTCCCCACACGTGCGCGCCCTTGACGTTCACGTGTTCCTTGGCGTATTGCATGCGGTGGTCGGGGTTCTTCTCCAGCCACCAGCGCGGGGCGTTCACGCTCACGCGAGGGATGAGCAGCACGTTCGGGTTCGTCCGGATCAGGGAATCTGTCAGCTCGTCGAATGCCGTGAAGTCGTCGCCGTCCACCTTCCAGACTTCGGGGATGCCGTACGAGACGAAGTCCACGCCTACGTCGGCGGCCTTGCGGGCCGTCGAGCAGAGTGTGTCATGGAGGTACTCGCTCGACTTCAGGGGAATCGGCGTGTGGACGCCGGACGGGCTGATGTCGTAGACGCCCGGCAGCAGCCACTTGCAGCCGTCGCCGCGCGCCTCGAAGCGCAGCGTGTAGGTCGCGCCCTTGCGGAAGTGCCAGCGCTGGGAGTTGAAATGGTAGTCGGGGTCGCGTCCGGGGAGGCTCCACGGGTGGAGCTCCACCGTGCAGACGCCGCCGGAGACGGTGTGGACGTAGTCGCTTTTCGGCGGCCAGATATTCCAGGTCTTCGCGAAGTCCGCGTCGCTGTCAAACGCATGTTCGAAGCCGGTCGGGAAGGGCTTGCCGTCCTCCCAGAGGGAGAAGTCCCGTAGTTGGGCGCGGGCGGATTTTGGCTTGTGGAAGCGCATGTGTACGTTACCGCGCGGCACGTCGGAGGTTGGGGTGAAGGTGAACGTGAAGGTCTTCCAGTCGCTGTCGATCAGGTAGCGGTGCGAGCCGGAACTTCCCCAGAACATGCGCGGCGGCACGACCTGTCCGTCCACATGGATCATGGGACCGCCGACGGTCTCGCGCACGCGCACCTCGCGCTGCGTCTCGCCCGACGCAATTACGGACACCGCAAGAACGAGAATGAACAATAATCTTTTCATGGGCAGTATTATACATGATTCTTCTCCGCCGCGTCAAACGAGGAAAACATTTCAATTGTAATGTGCCGGACAATATTGTAAAATATTTCTTTTACCTCTCTTCCAAGTTTCTCATGTCGTGACGGCGTAAACAAAATGACGAAAGAAATACAGATCCTTATGGACGAATCCCTATTGGGTGATCGAGAGTTGTTCAGTTCGCTTTTGAAGCATGTCGTTCAGACCCCGCCTAACGAAGATCCTACCGATTTCGTGCTCTCCTCGCTCGGCCAGAACGTTGGTGCGGACCGTTGTTATGTCTATCGGTTTTGGGATCCTGGCAAGACCTCCATGTGTACCAACACGCACGAGTGGTGCGCCGAGGGTGTCAAGTCCGAGATCGGCGGCCAGCAAACGTGCAACCTCGCCGACCTCGTCGAGTTCAACGCCCACATCACGTCCGGCCGCGACTTCCTGTTCACGGACATCAACGCCATCGATGCAGGCTCGCGCGAATGGCTCGCGCCGCAGGGCATCAAGTCCCTGATCGCGACGCCGATGGTGGGGGCGAACAACATGGTCTGCGGATTTGTGGGATTCGACTTCGTCAAGGCGCCCTGCAAGGAGTTCACGGACCGCATCATCTTCAACATCCACGAGGCGGCCTCCCTTCTCCTCAACTGCCTGAGACTGCACGAGCAGGACATGGCTCATCTGGACATCATGCGGCAGGAGGGCGAGCGCCAGGAGTACGATCATGATCTGGACAGTGCGCTGGCGGCGCTCCAGAATGACGTAAATTCCATGCGTCCGGCGCAGATGCTGGAGATCGTGCGCAAGCGTCTGGACGCCGACTTTTGCGACATCGTGAAGGACATACGCCCGGACGGCGGCGGAACGATTCTGGCGGGGCATGCGCTGGCGCGCAACGGCATGACGAACGCGCGGGATCTGGTCATCAACCCGAAGACCATACGCGCTCTCGACATGCGGCTCCTGGCAAGTTCCGTCGTCACGTTCCGCGAAGGCGAGATAGCTTGGTTGGGGGAGAACACCGAGACGGAAGATTTCGTGGCCGGCCTTGTGGGACAGATGAAGGTCCTCCATTCCACCGGCGTTCTCCAGGCGGGAAGGGTCGTTGGTATCCTGTGTGTCGGCTTCGCCGAGGAGCGCCCGCTCACCCCGCTCCAGGCCAGCTTCCTGCGACATTCGGCCTTCATTATCGTATCGGCACTGGAACGCATCGCGACCTATCACGACCTTACCGTAGCGCTGAACGTCGCCAACCTCAAGGCCGAAGTTGTTGAGTTTATCTTCAAGCATCAGGACTACCGGGAGTTCAAGGAGTTCCTTGGCACCAAGGTGTGCGCGATCACCGGGGCGCAGCACCTCATGCTGTACGCCGAGAACGGATCGCGCAGCGACTGGTTCGGTGAGGACGCGCCGAACTGCTGCCGCCAATGCGCGAAGACGTCCGCCAGAATCGGGAAGCGGCTGCCGCAGGAATTTTTCGCCGAAAGCGAAGTGTTGATTTTCCGGGAGGGAGACCCGTTGCCGGTGATGAATCAGCCGTCCTACTGCCCCATGATGTCGTCCGCCGTCGCGCAGTTCAAGAACGGCAACGACTGGTGGCGGATGGTGGCCGACTACACGAAGCCGCACAAGCACAACATGGACATGGTTGCGCACGGTCTCCGTACCGCGCTTGAGTTCTTGGCCATTGCGTATGACAGGGAGTGCCGCGAGAAGATGATCGTCTAGATGCAGTGGCATCAGCGGTTTAGGGCCGATATGCTGGCCTACGCGCTAGCGCACGATGATCTGCCGGGATTGATGGACCAGCTTCTGCATCGGTTGCTAGAATTGACGGCTTGCGACTACATCGCGATCCATTCCGTTGATGGTGACCATAAGATACTTTATCCCGGCGAAGAGGTGAAGCACTGTCCTTCCCGCTGCGAGGCGTGCTCGTTCTACAAGCTCCTGATTCCGCCCGTGGAAGATGCCGACCACATCATCGAGCTGACGGACACAAAAGTGCAAGACCTTGTGTGGCTACCGCCCGATTGCCCGGCACATGCGCTTGAGGTGGTTGTCGTGTACTGCGAAGAAAAGCCTTGGGGCGGCATCGCGCTCCACTACATGGACCGCCAGCACAAGATCTCGGATCATGATCGGACTTCGCTCAAGAGCGCCGCCAACGTGTTGACGCTCGCGCTCGAGCGACATTCCGCCGCCGTCCGCCTGAAGGCCGAGCGCGACCGCGTGGTGGAAGCCGAGAAGACCCGAAGCTACTTCTTCTCGGCGGTTTCCCACGACATCCGCACGCCGCTCAACGCCATCATCGGCTTCTCGGAGCTCCTGCAGGCCGGCGATCTTCCGCCAGAGGAGAGGCAGCAGTTCCTCGACATGATCGTGTCGAGCGGCAAGATGCTCCTGCAGCTCGTGAACGACGTGCTCGATCTTTCGAAGATGGATCTTGGGAAGCTTGAGTTTAGCCTCGAACCGTCGGATGTCGGAGAACTCCTACGTGAAGTCGTGCCGGTGTTTCAGCCGATGATGGTCAAAAAAGGCCAGAGCTTCGACTTTGAGATTGGCGAAATGCCGCGCCTTCTGGTCGATCCCCTCCGTTTCCGCCAGGTGCTGTTCAATTACATCAGCAATGCGGTCAAGTACGCCGGGCCTTGCACGATCCGCATCTCGTCCTCCTACGAAAATGGTCGGTTCAAGCTGACCGTCGCCGATAACGGAAAGGGGGTCTCGCCAGAGAAGGCCAAGCTCCTCATGCAGCCTTTCGTGCAAGCCGACATCAAGAACCGTGCGGAGGGAAGCGGACTCGGCCTTGCGATCTGCAAGCACCTTGTGGAACTGGCGCATGGTACGCTTTCGATCGACACGGCGCTCGGCCAGGGCTTCGCGATCCATGTAGAGGTTCCGGTCGATGTTGCGCCCGAGGGCGCGAAGGCCGAGAAGGCAGATGCCGCCTCCGAGGTGGAGGCGTCCAATCGGTTCAAACGCATCCTTGTGGTGGATGATTCTCCAGTGAACCGTGCGGTGCTGAAGGCTCTGCTCAGGAAACTGGGCGTCACCGACGTCGAACTTGCGGAAGACGGCAAGGTGGCTCTGGAGATCCTGGAAAGGGATTCGGATTTCGACATGGTCTTGTCCGACATGTGGATGCCCGTCATGGACGGCACCGAACTCGTCAGGCGCATCCGCGCCGACGAGCGTCTCGCACACCTGAAGGTTTGCTCGATCACCGCAGACGTGGAGGCGCGCATGACCTACAGGGGACAGGGCTTTGATATGCTGCTCCTGAAACCCGTCACCGTCGAGAAGATGTCGGATCTTTTCAACAAGAGCATGAATTGACAGCCGCTGATGAAGAAGTCTCTGTTCCTAGCGTGCAGAGAACGTGTCGAAAACAGGGGCTTTGACTCACAACGCACACGTTGCGGCAGAAAACGGATTCACTCAAATGGTGAAAGTCCGCAAAGTTTCAATGCGCCATGATTCACCACGGAACACACGGAATCATCAGGCCTCGGAACTAATGATTTTCCGTGTATTCCGTGGTTGATTCAACCTAAACTTCTGTTTGTTCCGTGTGTTCCGTGGTTTCCTTTTGGACTGTTTAAAACAAGGCGGTGAATTCCGGAGATGCGACATGGTGCATCGGTTCGGTAATCGGTCAGCGATAGTGGTATATCTACCTGCGGCGCTAAACACGGTAATTGGGAGACGCCGCGGTGACACGGAGATGGTATTGAAGGTGTGTTCTCGTAAATGCTTCATCAAACTCCTTGTCCCCGTGGAATCTCCGTGTTGCCTCGGCAAGGCCCTGGGCGCATCTCCGTAATTCAACAAGAGCCTGTGGTGCTCAAACACGGAATTTTTCGTGTCACAGTCTCACGCAGAGTCCGCAAAGTCCGCGAAGTCGTCGATGATTTCCTCCTTTGCGAACGTGGCGGACTTTGCGTGAGGTTGAATCTTCGCGTTTCGGTATCGCAGGCATCTACATGGATCACGGTGAAAAACGCAGATGTGCCCGCAACCCCTTCGTACTGGCCGATTACATCGGCTCGTCATCAATTTGCTGGAATGTTTGTGGGGAATGGGGTATAATTCTTTCATCCAAAGAATGGAGGTGTTTTGATGAAGAAACTGACGATAGCATTTTTGTGCATGATGACGGCGGCAATGACCTTTGCCGCGCAATGCGAAGGAGTTACGCAGAAGGGCGAACGCTGCAAGCGCGATGCGGTGGAAGGCAGTAAGTTCTGCGCAGGTCACGCCGACAAGGAAAAGGCCAAGGTCGAAAAGCAGAAGGACGACGGGCAGTGCTGGGCGGTTACCGAAGCGGGAACCCGTTGCAAGCACAAGAAGGACGGCAAGAGCGACTACTGCAAGCAGCATGCGATTACCGTTGTGCCGCAGAAGCCACAGGCCCGTTGCCGCGCCATGACTTGGGAAGGGACGCAGTGCCCGCGTAAGCCGGAAGAAGGCTCACTCTACTGCAAGCAGCACAAGAAGTAGAGGGAATCTTTCGTGCCCGACTGAGAGGGGGCGGATGGAAGAGAAATAGAGGACGGACGCGAGAAAAGAGTCGCGAACGTTCCTCTTTTGTGCGCGGGCATTCATGCCCGCGTTCTGCGTTGCGCAGTCTTGTGGCGGCGGCAATCGATCAGCCGATGACATCGAAGGCGAAGATGTGGGCGACGGCACTGTCGTAGGTGTTGTTCAACCGCTCGCTTCCCCAGGTGGAAAGGGGAATCAGGCGGATTGCCGTTGTCTCCACATCGATTGCCTTTCGGATAAGGCGTTGGTGGTTGTTCGTCGTCTCATAGACGGTTTTCCACGTACCGTCTGCGGCAAGCGCCTCGATCTTGAAGCTCTTGAGCAGACAGCGAGGGAATCCGAACGAGGTGTTGCCGTAGCCCCGCGCGCGGAAAAGCGGCATCGGAATCGTCAACAGGTCGGGATGTCCGTCGATGTGTTCGCGGTCGAGATCGGAATCCACGACGAGTCGGAAACCGCGAATTCGCTTCTTTTCGGAGAAGGTGTAGAGAATCGCCTTGTTGGTCTTGCCGAAATACCCGTTGTCATTTCCCCAGATGCGGCGGTCGATGCCGTTTTGCAACGCGGAGGGGTCGCCATACTCAGCCGTCAGTTTCCCTTCCTTGGAGAGGGGCGAAATCTCCCGCTTGAATCCGGGCAGGAAGCAGTCGTCATCCATCAGCTGACGCTGCAGTTCGCGCAGGAGGTTCTTGTCGGTGTACACGCCACGCGGATCGACACCCTTCGCGAGCGCGAGGGCTGCGGCGGTACCGCACGCCTGGCCGATCACGCCGATCGTACCCATGACGCGCGTGGTGGAAAATCCGATGTGCGTCGCGCTGATGTTTCGGCCAGCCATCATCAGGTTCTCTACATTCCGCGAATAGAGGCAACGGTAGGGGATCGCGTAGGGTTCGGAGAGACGGCGTTTCTGGAGGTGTGCACCACCTTTCCCCTGCATGAAGAAACCGCCGGGCAGATGGTTGTCGATCTGCCAGCCTCCATACGCGACGGTGTCCTCGAAACGTTTCCCGCCGTTTTCCACATCCTGCTGCGTAAGGGTATAGTCGCCGACATAGCGGCGGCTCTCGCGCTTGCCGGGAAGGAAGCCGAGCCATTCCATCTCCCAGTTGTCCGCGCCGTGATCGCCGTGGTTTTTCATGTGATCCCAGACGCCGAAGGCGATCTTCAGCAGTTCGTCGCGGATCTTCTCGGTGTCGCCGATGGTATCCATCTCGCCGCCCAGCTCAATCCAATAGAAGTTGGTGTTCGGCTTGAGCAGACATTCGTGCGGCTTGTTGTGCATCGCCTCGTCCGTCGGAAAACTGTAGGCCCACGACGGAGGCGTGAACTCGCACTTGTGATCCGTCTCCCTTGCCTGGATGAGGAGGCTCATTCCCATGGTGCGCCGGTCGGCCTTGTCTAGTCCGAACTCCTCGCCGAACTCGCTCTTCGCCTCGCGCCCGACACGGTAGTCCGCGCCCGACAGCGGCGCGAGAATACTATCGCCAGAGCAATCCGCAAAAATCTTGGCACGGACGGTGTGGCGCTGGTAGGTGGTCAACTGGAAACCGGTGACGGAGGCGATACGGTCGCCTTTCATCTCGACCTCGTGACAGGCGCAGTTGAGAATCAAGTCGATGTTCGGTTCGAATCGCGCCTTTTCATAGAGCAGGGCATCCCAGAGCGACCAGTTACGCGACGGGTTGCGATGCATGTTCTCCAGCGCGATCTCCTCCATGATGCCGGTCTCCTGGAGATTGCGGACACGGGTTCCCGCGCCGCAAATCCACATGCGGATTTCACTTGATGCGTTTCCGCCCAGTACTGGACGATCCTGCATCAGTGCGACTTTCGCGCCGTGGCGCGCGGCGGAAATCGCGGTAAGCAGTCCACCGATACCGCCGCCGACAACGCACAAATCCGCCTCGTGCGTGACAATCGGCAGTTTACCCGGATGCGTTTTCGCTCCCGCCTGAAATGGTTTGGGCGGATCCGGGGAGAAGGGGACTTCGGGTGGCGGCACCAGTGTCGTACCCTCCGCGCGCACTCGCGCGGCCAGCCCGGCAGAGAGTGCCGTAACAGAAATACCTCTCAGAAAATCACGTCTGTCGAGTTTCATTCTCTCTATCCTTTCGTGTTTGTCTCAACTGCCTATTTCGGAGCCAGAGTCCCTTGTGTGAATTCGTACCGCAACGCCAACAAAATGTCTCGCCCGAGAATCCGTATTCTGATTGCGAGACATCTTCAGGTCCTTTGGACTATTTCTCCCAAGCTTCTCCGGGAAGTCCGTACCCGGAAAAGCGGTCCAAATTGGCTCTCTCCTAATTCTGGTAGAACCACATGAGAAACACAACCAGTATAGCACAGTTCCGCGTCCTGTAGAAAGCATAGATTTTGCCGGGCAAGCGTGTTAAGCCGGGGGCTGAGAAGCGGGAAAGCTGAAAAGTAAGAGGCGCGGCTCGTCGCAACCGCAATGCTTGACACGCGTAACCAGCCAACTTATGGGCAAGGTGTTACGGTCACTTCATACAGGAATGTTGCCGCTTTCGGGTCGGTCGCGATATCGACCGTGAAGATGAGATGTCCATCCGAAAGACGGCTCGGAATTTTTCGTAGGCGGCGACCATCGTCTGCCAGCGCGTAAACGGTGGCGGCAGTTCCTTCGCAGGCAAGTGTCACGGTGGCTCGTCCCGCTCACATCAACATCGGCAGATGCCCCCAATTCGACAGAACGCGCATCGATTCGTTGGTGAAACGGGCATCCGTGTTCTGCGCGTCTGTCGCATGGACGACAAGCAGTCGGCTTGATTTCGCGAGAGGTTGTCCGTCCAGTGAAAGCGCCCACACCCCGGCGGGGCCTCCTGAAATTTTCGCCCGCAGTGAGTCGGTACGAATGTCGCCATGCGCTGTGAATCCACCCGCACAGCATGGTGTCGATAGGGCGATGGCGCCGCGTGTCGGATCAATCCTGACCGCTCCATCGCCCGCCAGAGGGATCCGATCTTCCGTTGTCCAGTCAGGGAAGAGGCGTTTGCGCAACGCTTCGGAGGAACTCTGGAGAACCGAAGTGTCGTCGCCAAGCGGAAGAACGTTCTCAGGTGTCTTTTCTCCGATATACGTTCCGGTGCGGAGATACCAGGATAGCCAGTCCCAAGACAGTTTCTTGTAGGCGACAAACGGCAACGGCGAACGAGCGGGGGAGACGAGTCGTATGGCGGCTTTTCCCTTCAGCGGCCTGAGGTCACCGCGCAGGAACAGCGCAAACATCGCCTTGTCGGCTGCGATCGACATCGGGTCGTTCGCGCCATTGAAGCTGCCGACATGAGCACTCTTGGAAGGATCGGCGATTTGGATCGAGTCGTGCCCGTATGTGAAACGCCAAAGGCCAGACCAGTCCTGTAACGCGGCCATGCTACCGAGTGCCAGATTCCCCAGCGCGCGAAAGCGTCCGGGCGCACAGTAGTTGAACTCCGTCAGTACGAACGGCTTTCCGAAAATGCAAAATGTGATACCAAACAAAATACAAAGAAACAGAGGCGGAATCGGAACGGATGATTATTCCGTGTGCTCCTTGTATTCCGTGGTTCTC
Source organism: Kiritimatiellia bacterium (assembly GCA_017450695.1). Taxonomy (GTDB): domain Bacteria; phylum Verrucomicrobiota; class Kiritimatiellia; order RFP12; family UBA1067; genus RGIG8368. The sequence goes on from JAFSTA010000164.1 coordinate 17,247, forward strand.
CAATTGTCCGACAGAGGTGTTTTGGTTCAATTTGTATCTGTGGCAATGATGACTATTGTGAACAATCGGAGAAGTTACCCTCATTTCCATTCCCGCGCTGTGCGTGGGAATGTACAGGAAGGGAAGCTTGTCTCGCGCAACGAGGCGGAAGGAGCGCGGAGATGCGATTCGGGACAAGACGAGTCCAAATTTCTCCGTTGCGCCGGGGACGGCATTTCGCTATCATGGTGGCGTTTGAACGGGACGGTGCATGGCTGGCATCGTTCGTTCAATCCATCGTCTTGAACAGGGGAGGAGATCGGGATGCACGGAAAGAATGGGATAACACGCAGATGGTTTATCGGCGGGGCTTGCGCGGCAGTCGCGGGCGTACGCTACGGCGCGCTTGCCGGGGATCTTGGAAGCGGGAAGCCGCTGTTGAAGCTCGGCGTGTTGAGTGACGTGCATCTCAACCATCCGGGTGACGAGGAACATTTTCTCAAGGCGCTTGCCTATTTTCGCGACAACGGTGCCGACGGTGTGCTGATCGCGGGGGACATTGCCGATACCGGCAGGGTCGTCCAGCTCGAACGCATGGCGGATTGCTGGTTCCGGACCTTCCCGAATGACAAGGCGCCGGACGGCCGGCATGTGGAACGCCTCTTCGTGTACGGAAACCATGATGTCGAGGCGTGGACTTGGGGCGGCATGAAGCAGTACAAGGACGACGCGGAAAAACGGCGGGTAGCCCTCGGTTTCGAGGATGTGCGCGCGAAGACTTGGCAACGGCTTTTCCATGAAGAGTTCAACCCCATCTGGATGAAAACCGTGAAGGGAATTCGTTTCGTGGGGGCGCACTGGGAAGGACATTGTCCCAAAATCGAACCGTTTATGGCGGAGCACGGCAAGGAATTCGATCCCGCTTATCCCTTCTTCTACACGCAGCATTCCCACCCGAAAGACACCTGTTACGGACCTGCCGCCTGGGGACACGATCCCGGTTACGCGACCCGTGCATTCTCGCCTTTCCCGAATGCGGTCGCCCTTTCGGGACATTCACACTACACGTTGACCGATGAGCATAGCGTCTGGCAGGGTGCGTTCACTTCCATCGGTACGGCGACGCTTCGCCGCACGTCGCTCGACTATCTGGAGGCGGAAAACTCCAACGGGAACCCCTTTGACCCCGCCGCGAAATCCTGGACGCACAAGCGAATCATGAAACCGCTCTATCGCGAAAACGGCAAGCAGGGGATGCTGATCGACGTGTACCAGGACCGGCTCGTGATCCATCGGCGCGAGTTCCTGTTCGACCAGTCGCTGGGCGATGACTGGACGGTACCGATCCCTTCCACGGCAGACACGGCGTTCGCCTACGCCAAACGCGCCCAGACGCGCCAGGCACCGAAATTCGCGGCGGACGCGACGGTGAAGGTCACGGTCGGGAAGACTCCGCCCGCCTGTGCCCGCAAGGAGGTGAAAGGCCCCTTCGTGTATGTTACCTTCCCTGCGGCAAAAACAGTGGCGAAGTGCCGCACCTTCGAGTACGAGGTTCGTGCAGTCGATCCGGATGGCAAAACCCTCCTGTCGCGTCGCGTGATGGCACCCGGATTCAACCTTCCGGAATCGAAGTGCGACATGCCCGGAGAATGCCTCTTCACCTTCTCCGAATTTCCGAACGCGACCTCTGTGCGTTTCGAGGTGCGTGCCTCCGAATGCTTCGGTAAGCAAGGTCCCGCAATCACCTCCGGTCTCGTCCAGCTGAAAGCCGGTTAAGCGTGTAAAGCCGGGTAAGCCGGTTATGCATTCTGCGGTCGCGACGGGGCGTGCTCCTCCCGTTCTCCGCGTGAGGCGAAAGACACGCGGCACCAGTCCCAGTTGTTCCATTCGTCTCAGATGTCCCATCCCGCCCGTCGTGTCTTCCTTCTTCTCAGCTTTCCCGCTCCTAACTCTGCCGCTTCGCGGCAACGTCAACTTAGGGAGTCCCATTTAGGCCCGCAGGGCCACTTAGGCGGCGTAGCCGCCACTTCTCAGCCTCTCAGCTTCCTCGCTTCTCAGCTGGCGCGTAGCGTCCTCCGTTTCCTCTTGTTTTCATCCCCGGCTTTTGTTATACTAGGTCACATAAAGGCAGTTTTTCTCTGCCCGTCGATCGGAGGAAGGATATGAGACTGAATGGCATGGATTGTTTGCGCGGGTGGAAATTGACGGGGTTGCTGGTTGTGTGCGGAGCGCTGTCCGCCTATGCGGATACGCTGTCGGCCGGTCATGCGGTGCGACTTTCGGTGACGCTGGATTCGGACGCGACGCAGACCGACCCCGTTTATTTCAGCAATGGTTCTCTCGGCATCAACAAGTACGGCGTCGGCAACTGGACCTTGCCTCTTCCTTTTCTTCTCGGCGGCGGAAGGCTTCCCGTTACGGTTGCGGAAGGTTCCGTCACGATTCCCTCCGCCGGTAACGCCCCGACGCTCGCCGCGCCGACCTCGATTTTGAATAAGGCCGTCTTCTGGGTGGATGCGTCACTTGACGGTTCCTTCACGGACGGTCCGCTGAACTATACCAGCACGGTCACGGAATACGTCACAAACACGGTTACGGAACTCGTGACGAACATTGTGACGGAGACCGTGACAGATCCGGAGACCGGCGATGAGTCGGAGGTTGTGGCAACGAATATCACGGAGGTCGTAAGGGAGGTTGTGACGACAAACGTGACCGAGGTTGTGGAAACGACGCAGATCCGTACCTGGTATGACGCGCGTGAAACCAGCCACGAATCCCCCGCCTATACCCGCGCGGTGAAAGGCACGGGGGCGAACAATACCCCCGAACTCCAATCATACAATGGAAAAGCGGCGGTCTATTTCCACAAGTACGGTGGCGACTCGCAGAGTGCAACCAACCGGGACGGCTCGTACATGGTGTGGATTGCGCCGGGCGGGGAAACAAACGAGGTCAAGGGCATTCGCCACGCCTTTATGGTCCACGCGATCTCCAACAGCTACGGCACAATCCTCGGCTCAACAGTCAAGCCTCGTTTCCTCAATCACTACTCGCAGGCGTTTTCGGATAAGCTGCCCTACTGGGGAACGAACATTTACGCTGCCGCCGCCATCAACACGGCCAAGACCTTTCTCGACGGGGAATGGATCGACACCTACAACCAGCCTGTCCAAACCGGGCTGCATCTGCTGGAAGTCCAGGCGGACAACGAGACGCTCGCCTCGAAACTCCAGGCAGGCGAGTTCTTCTGCGACCGCGCGTATTGCGGGGCGGGAGGCACAAAACGCAACCGGAGCGGCGGCGACTACCTCAACGAGGTGCTGGTCTTCACGAACGCCCTTTCCGAGACCGAACGGATGCAGGTGCAGGCCTACCTGATGTCCAAGTGGTCGATTCCCTATCGGGAACCGGGCATCAAACCGACCCTATACGGCAATACGTCTCTGACGATTCCCGGCGAGATTCTGGAAGCCTCCGCTTCCGAGGTCGAGGGAGAAGGGACGCTCGTCACGACGAGTGCGGGATGGATGGACGCCTATGCCGCCAACCGCGAGGAACGGTGGCACCTGAAGCCCGCCTCCGGCACCGTCGTCAACCGCAAGGTCCCGATCACGCTGGATGCCGGTACGACCGTCACAGCTGTACGCGATGTCAACGGCGACACGCTCAACACCGCAGCCGGTGTCGCAGGTGTTCTCACCAAGAGCGGAGAGGCCGATCTCTACACGGACAACATCCCGACCAATGTGTCTAGCCTCTCCGTGACCCAGGGGCGTCTCATCCTCACCGCACCCGCCACGAACCAAGTTTCCGTGACGGGGTGCGACGGCATCATCCCCAATCCCAGCTTCGAGGAGGGGATGAGTAACGCCGGCACGTACGGCAACGTCAAGTTCAAGGGAAAGACGCTGAACAACTGGACGGGGACTTCCACTTATACGGGAACCGACAACGACGAGGTGTTCTTCTACAAGGCGCCGGGGAAACTCTATCCCGGCGGCAGCACGACAGCTTGGGACTTGTATGTCTGGAACGTGCCGGACGGGAATTGCTTCCTGGTGCTCAAGCGCACGGGCGGGGCCTACACCACCATCACGCTGCCGGTGGACGGCGTGTACGAACTCTCGTTCTACGGATCCTCCCGCGTCAGCACGGCCCATCAGAAACGTCAACTGAACCTCGTGCTGTCGGATACGGACGGCAGCAATCCTGAGGTCTTCGGAACCGTGCGAACCTTTACGGAGAACTGGCGCAGATACGTCTTCCGCCTTCCCTTCCGCAGGGCCGGCGATTACCGCTTCGCTTTCGAGCAGTTCACGACGGCAGACCGCACGGCGGAGATTGATGATCTGAAACTCACGTGGGTAGCTCCGTGCGAGGAACCGCGTTTCACGGAAATTCCGAACGGATCTTTCGACAAGAAATTCAACTTCAACACATCGATTTTCTCAGCTAGCACCACCATCGACGGTTGGACTTTTGATCAGTGCGGTGCCTCCAGACCCGTTGTCCAGCTCGGTTGTACGCAAGATGTCACCTCGGATGACAACACGGATATGCATTATCACATGCATGGACCGGTCGGTAACATCTATGGATGCGCGAACCTGACCTTCGTCAGTACCAACGGTTTTCGGGGTACTGCGACATCGGATGCCTTCCCCCTGCGCGCGGGGGCCTATACCCTGACGGCGGATATGAGCACGCTCAGTTCCAGCATCAAATACGGCAGCTGGTTTGCCGGAACCTACACCGACTCGTCCATCGCCGCCTACGCGGTTGTCGGAGAGACGACCAACAGCCTCGGCAAGGTTTCGCTCAAGGCGCGTAAACCGACGCGCGTGACCTTCCCGTACACAATTTCGCTGACGGAGGACGCGAACGTCCAGATCGTCCTCTCCAACGCGACGACCTCCGCGACCTCGATTTTCGTGGATGACCTGCGGCTGGAGAACAACGCCAACCTCGTCCGGGACGGCGGTTTCGAAGGTTCGCTGAATGACGGCAACTGGACCCAGCTGACGGGTAGCCATGCGTCGGGGGCGATTTCATTCGTTGAGCACTCCAACTACATAGACTATTACGGCCATGCCTGGTATGAGGGCAACAAGCGCCTCCGCATTCGGATGGACGCCGCCGCCGTCCAGAATGTCACCTTCCACGAGGCGGGACTTTACCAGCTGCGCTTCGCGATGCAGTCCCGGATGGGCAAAGGCTCTGTGTCGGTTTACGGCTACAACCCGGTGCGCGCGTGGATCGCGGACAACGCGGGAAACACCAACGACATCGGGTGGACGGAATTTCCTCGTGCCTCGGCCTCCGACACGCTCCGTACCGCCTGCAACACGAATTTCGTGGAACACGCATTCGCTTTCCGAATCGAGGAACCGGGCACCTACGCGATCGGACTCCAGGGCGTATCGGGGTCAAGCGGGTATCCGCAAGTCAATTCCACTTCGAAAGACTCCAACGCCATGCTTGACGGCGTGTCGATCCGCAAGGTGAGGGCGCTGGAGACACCGGGACTTTCCAAGAAACTGGCGGTGTCGGTGTCGGATGGCGCCCGGTTGCGGCTCGACTATGCGGGAACGAATCGCGTGAATGCCGTCATGCTCGGCGACAGGTCATACACCGGTGTCATCGACGCGCATCGCGCCCCTGCCTACATTGAAGGCCCGGGCGCCCTTGTCGTGCTGAACGCAGGTTCAGTCATCAGCATCCGGTAGGTAAGCCTGTCCCCATGTGTCATGCGGGAATATACAGGCTGGTAGGTTTTGTTTTTGCCTCACGCAGAGGGTACAGACCGGGAGGGGCAACGTCCTCGTTGCCCGAATGAGGAGGGGAGGGGGCTCGTTTGCCCGTCCTCCGCGCGCCTTGCGTAGGATGGATCGCGGGCTAGCAAGTTGCCCACTACCCGCCTCCCGCGAGAGGGCCGTCTTTTCTTCTCAGCGTGGCGGTTCGTTCGGGGGCGCGGCATGCATGCCGCGTTCTTCCTTATTTCCCTGGCCACCCCCGCCGAAAGAAAACGGCGGGTCGTGATTGACGGGGGGCGGATTTTTTGGCATACTACCATCCCGGTTTGCGGGTGCTATCCCCTTGCGAGTTGGCTCGCGGGCGGATCACCTTGAAAGGTGTTGATTTTATGCGTCGCGAAGACATCCACAAGGTTCTGATTATCGGGTCCGGCCCAATCGTGATCGGCCAGGCCTGCGAGTTCGATTATTCCGGTTCCCAGGCTTGCAAGGCCCTGCGTGAGTGCGGGTATCAAATCGTTCTCGTCAATTCCAATCCGGCTACCATTATGACCGACCCGGTGATGGCGGACTCCACCTACGTCGAACCGTTGAACATCAAGCGGTTGACGCAGATTATCGAGAAGGAGCGTCCCGACGCCTTGTTGCCGAACCTCGGCGGACAGACCGGATTGAACCTTTCGACGGAACTTGCCAAGGCGGGGGTGCTCGACAAGTACAACGTCAAGGTGATCGGCGTAAACCTCGACGCGATCGAACGGGGCGAGGACCGTGAGGTCTTCAAGGAAACGATGTCCAGCCTCGGAATCGAAACGCCGCGCAGCGAAACCACGCATTCGCTGGAAGGCGCGGAGGCAATCGCGCAGAAGCTGGGGTACCCGGTTGTCGTGCGTCCCGCCTACACGATGGGCGGCGAGGGCGGCGGACTCGTCTATAACGTAGAGGAACTGCGCGTGATCGCGGCGCGCGGTCTGGAGGCCTCGCTCACGAATCAGGTGCTGATTGAAGAGTCCGTGACCGGTTGGGAAGAGCTGGAGGTCGAGGTCGTCCGCGACGCGAAGAACCAGATGATCTCCGTCTGCTTTATCGAGAACATCGATCCGATGGGCGTCCACACGGGCGACTCCTTCTGCGCCGCGCCGATGCTTACGATTTCGGAAGAGGTGAAGAACCGCCTGCAGGATTACGCCTTCCGCATCGTGGATCGGATCGGCGTCATCGGCGGGACGAACGTGCAGTTCGCCCACGACCCGAAGTCCGGGCGCATCGTGATCATCGAGATCAATCCGCGCACGTCACGTTCCTCGGCGCTCGCCTCGAAGGCGACCGGTTTCCCGATCGCGCTGGTATCCGCCAAGCTCGCCAGCGGCATGACGCTCGACGAGTTCCCGTACTGGCGCGACGGTACGCTGGAGAAGTACACGCCGTCGGGTGACTACATCGTGCTGAAGTTCGCGCGCTGGGCGTTCGAGAAGTTCCGTCTCTCCGAAGACAAGCTTGGAACGCAGATGAAGGCCGTCGGCGAGGTGATGTCCATCGGCAAGACCTACAAGGAGACTTTCCAGAAGGCGATTCGTGCGCTGGAGAAGGGCCGCGCGGGACTCGGCTTCGCCAAGACGTTCAACAAGATGTCGCTGGAAGAGCTGCTTTCGCAGTTGCAGTACCCGTCGAGCGAGCGCCAGTACATCATGTACGAGGCGATCCGCAAGGGCGCGACCGACCAGCAGCTGTGGGATTTGACGCACATCAAGCCGTATTTCCTCCAGCAGATGCGCGAGCTGGTTGAGGAGGAGACCCGGCTCTTGGAATACCGCGGCTCCATGCCGCCGGACGAGCTGTTGATCCAGGCGAAGAAGGACGGGTTCTCCGACAAGTATCTCTCCAAATTGCTCGGCATCAAGGAACGGAACATCCGCCTCCGCCGCACGGAACTGGGGGTCGTCGAGACGTGGCACCCCGTTCCCGTCAGCGGCGTGGAGAATTCGTACTATTACTATTCCTCGTACAACGCGCCTGCGAACGAGGTGCCGCCCTCCGACAATAAGAAGAAGGTGATGATTCTCGGCGGCGGGCCGAACCGGATCGGGCAGGGTATCGAGTTCGACTATTGCTGCGTCCACGCGGCGATGGCTCTGCGCGAACTGGGGTACGAGACCATCATGGTCAACTGCAACCCGGAAACCGTCTCCACGGACTATGACACCTCCGACAAGCTCTATTTCGAGCCGGTCACGTTGGAGGACGTGCTGCAGATTTACGAGCTGGAGAAGCCGTTGGGCGTCATCGTCCAGTTCGGCGGCCAGACTCCGCTGAACATTGCGCGTGAACTCTCCGAGGCGGGCGTCAACATTCTCGGCACGAGCATCGACTCCATCGACGCGGCGGAAGACCGCGACATCTTCCGTCACATGATGGAACGGCTGAATATCCCGATGGCGGAATCCCGTATGGCCGCGAATCTCGACGAGGCGATTCAGGCCGCGAATGAGATCGGGTATCCGCTGATGATCCGCCCGTCATTCGTTCTGGGCGGACGCGGCATGGAGGTGATCTACGACGAGATCATGCTGCGCGAGTACGTGGATGCCGCCGTCGGCGTGACGCCGGATCGCCCCTTGCTCATCGACCGTTTCCTGCAGGAGGCGCTGGAGTGCGAGGCGGACGCGCTGGCGGACGGCGAGGACGTGTACATTCCGACCGTGATGGAGCACGTGGAGCTGGCGGGCGTTCATTCCGGCGACTCCGCCTGCATGATCCCCCCCGTGTCGATTCCGCAGAAGCATCTGGACACGATTCTCGACTACACGCGCAAGATCGCGCAGCAGTTGCACGTCGTCGGTCTGATGAACATGCAGTTCGCCATCGAGAACGACCGCGTGTATGTGATCGAGGCCAACCCGCGCGCCTCCCGCACCGTCCCGCTGGTCTCGAAGGTGTGCGGCATCCAGATGGCGCACATCGCGACAGACCTGATGCTCGGCAAGAAGGTGAAGGAGCTGCACCTTTCCAACCGCACGATTCCGTACTACGGCTGCAAGGAGGCGGTCCTTCCCTTCAAGAAGTTCCCGGAAGTCGATCCGGTCCTCGGTCCCGAGATGCGTTCCACCGGCGAGGTGCTGGGACTTGCCGCCACCTCCGGTCTGGCGTACTACAAGGCGGAAGAGGCCGCCAACACGCAGTTGCCGACCGAGACCGGCACGGTGCTGATCAGCCTGTCCGAGAAGACCGAAGCAGCCGTCCATGCGGCGGAACAGTTCGTGAAGCTCGGCTACGCACTCCTCGGCACGAGCGGGACCGTAGAATGGCTTGCGAAGCACAACGTTCCGGCGAAGGTCGTGAAGAAGATCAACGAAGGGCGCCCGAACGTCCTGGACGTGATCGTAAACAAAGAGGTCTGCCTGATCATCAACACGCCGTCGGGACGTCGTGACTCGCGCGCCGACGACTCCTCGATCCGTAAGGCCGCGTTGAAGTACAACGTGCCGTATCTCACGACCGTGGCTGCGGCGCTCGCCTCGGCGCAAGGCATCCGTTCCGCCCGCGAGGGCGAGGGAGGCGTCCGTTCCCTGCAGGAATACCATGCCGACATCCACTAGCTTGCCGGGTGGGCGCTTCGCGCCAGCTGAAAGGCTGAGAAGCTGAGAAGCGAGGAGCTTCGCGCGGGAGGGACGCGCCCCGTCGCGTCCGCGTGAACAAGAACGAAGACTTCCCTAAAAGCTGACAGCTCGTCTATAACGTCATTGTTCACAAATCTCAAATGCTCACAAATGCCAACAATGTCACAAATAAAAATGCCATTTCAATTTGTATTTGTGGCAATGATGACAATTGTGCCAATTGTGAACAATCGGAGAAGTTATCTGAATCGAATCACTCACGCAACGCGCGAGCGGGGGGGGAGAAGTTAGCTGGTTAAGCGTGTTAAGCCGGGTATTCCGGATAAGCCAGACATGCGACATGCAACAAGCGGCAGTCGGGGACGACATTCCGCCTTTCCGATACGCGGTTGGCGGGCTACCACCTGCCAGCTGCCACCTACCCGCTACCCGCTACCAGCCACCACCTACCACCTAACCACCCAACCAACTAATCACCCAACCTTGAACTTATTGGCAAGCCGCCTGTTCTACTCACGCGTCTCCGGCCTCACACGCGAACCTCTACCGAGGGCGATGGTGAAGCCGTAGATGGTGATGACGGCGAAGCAGAGCAGGGGAAGGACAAAGGAGGCGCGGACGCTGGCGAGTTCCCGTCCGAAGATTTGGAATGCGGAGTGATCCATGATCAGCCCTTGCAGTGGGGGCATCAAGCAGCCGCCGCCGATCGCCATGATCAATCCGGCCGCGCCCAGCTTGGCGTCGTCGCCCAAGCCCTTCAGCGCGATCCCGTAGATAGTCGGGAACATCAGCGACATGCAGGCGGAAACTCCCACGAGCGCGACCAGCCCGGACATTCCGGGAATGGCGGTTATGGAGCGGAGATAGACGCCCAGCTTCGCGGAGAAGGTGGAGACGTGGGCGAGTTCACGGGTTAGGACCACGCCCGCCTCCGGATTGCCGCCGCCGAAAATTACGCACAGCACCAGAACTCCGCCGACCGTGGAGAGGACCGCCAGCAGGAATCCGGGATTGACGAATTTCAGCAGGAAGGTGCAGATGAAGCGGCTGGAGACGAAGATGAACATGGCGATGATGTTGTAGAACTGGGCGTCCGCCTTCGCCATGCCGAGCGTCTGTTCCGCGTACTGAATGATGAAGGTCCAGATCATGATTTGTACGCCGACATAGAATGTCTGCGCAATGACGCTGAAGAGGTAACGGAAGTTATGGACCAGCCGCTTGACCGTTGCGCCGATGTTCAGCCCCGTCGATTCCTCTTTCTTGTTCGGAAGTTTGGAGAAGATGAAGATCAGCATGGTCAGCAGGACGACGACGCCCAGGACGGCGTAGGGACCGATAATCACATCGAGGTCGTGCTTCGCGATGGCGGAAAAGGCGGCGGGGTCAGACGACTGCAGGGCGCGACGCGCCGGTTCCGTCATCGGGTCGAGTTTCGCGAGGATCAGGTTCTTCGCGATCAGCATACCCGTGATCGATCCCATCGGGTTGAACGCCTGCGCGAGATTCAGACGCCGCGTGGCTGTCTCCTCGTCTCCCATGGAGAGGATGTACGGGTTCGAGGAGGTTTCGAGGAAAGACAGTCCAAACGTCATGATGAAATACGAGAGGAGGAATGCCCAGAACGCCATCATCCATCCCGACGGGATGAAAAGGAGGCAACCGACGGCGTAGAGAGCCAAGCCCGTGATGATGCCCGCCTGGTACGAGAAACGCTTGATGAAGATCGCGGCGGGAATCGCCATCAGGCAGTAGCCGCCGTAGAATGCGGCCTGGACAAGGGAACTTTCAAAGTTCGAGATCAACAGGATGTTTTTGAACGCCGCCACCATCGGGTTCGTGATGTCGTTGGCAAATCCCCACAGCGCGAACAGGAACGTGACGAGAATGAAAGGGAAAACGAGAGAGGCGGGAACCAACGCCCGTTTTTCAGTCGAAGAAGCAAGTGTCATGGTCAATCTCCATTTTTGTTTGTATTGTAAAGTTCTTTTCTCCCCGATTCAAGCCGAAAGTGGGAGGCTGAGGGAGGCGCTACGCGCCAGCTGAGAAGCGGGGAAGCTGAGAGGCTGAGAAGCGGGGGGGCGCGTCGCGCCAGCGGGGACGCGGGAGGGACGCGCCCCGTCGCGTCCGCAATGATTTTACCTGAATATCCGGCTAACACCAATAAGTTCTGAAGTTCCGAGGGAGGTATTCGGGGAGGCGGCACTCCTGCCGCTTCATTCCGTTCGGTTTCCCCGCGGAAGCGACAAGAGCGTCGCTTTCCCGATTGGGCAACGAGGACGTTGCCCCTCCCGTTCTCCGCGTCTCTGTGCGAGACAAACTGATCCTCATTTCCATTCCCATGCGGAGCGAGGGGACGGGCTTGCCCGGCCTAACACGCTGGCGGCTTCAGCCGCTAGCGCCCCTTTCGTTTTTTAGGCGATTCGGCTTTTCATTCTCCGTAGATTTTAGTATAATGGGGCTTCTTCGGGTGCGTGGTAAGAGTGGCGCGAAATGTTTACAGGTATCATACAGAAGGTCGGGCGGTTGACGCGGCTTTACCGGAATCAGAACGGTTGGTCGTTGCGTGTCGCGTGTGAACCGTGGACGTCTCCGTTCGAGATCGGCGAGAGCATCGCGGTGCAGGGTGCCTGTTTTACCGTCACGTCGTGGGACCGGGACGGGTTTACGGCTGACGTGCTGGACGAGACGTTGCGCCGCACGGCGTTGCGTACGCTTCGGGAAGGCTCGGCGTTGAATCTGGAGCGCGCACTTGCGGTCGGGGAACGCATGGGCGGTCACTTCGTGACGGGGCACGTGGATGAATCGGGCGTGATTCGATCCTTGCGCCCGGCGGGACGCGACCTCGAACTGCGAGTCTCTTGCAGCCGCAAGGTCTCGGATTTGACGGTGGAGAAAGGATCGGTCACCATCGACGGGGTGAGCCTGACGGTGACTGCGGTCGGGGACGGTTTTGTCGAAGTGGCGTTGATTCCCCACACGCGCGAGGCGACCAGCCTGAAGGAGCGCAGGGTGGGGGACGAGGTGAATTTGGAGAGCGACATTCTGGGAAAGTATGTCGCGCGGTTGACTGGGTATGCGGTTTCTTCCGAAATCACGGAGGAGTTGTTAAAGGAGAACGGATTCGTATGAAAGGTAAGCCAGTTTTTTGTCTGGGTTTGACCCCGGCGTTGCAGCGTACCGTACTGTTGAACTCGTTGCAGTTGAATCAGGTGAACCGTACCCGACAGGTCATGGAATCCGCCTCCGGCAAGGCGGTCAACATCGCGCGTTCGCTGGTCACGCTGGGAACGCCCGCCGATGTTTCCGGGTTCAACGGCGGCGACACCGGCAGGCGCATGGTAGAGTGTCTCAAAGTGTATGGAGTCGGCAACGCGTTGACCCCGATGGCTTCTCCCACGCGCATCTGTACCACGTTGCTGGATCAACGGACGAAAGAGGTGACGGAGATTATCGAGGAGGCGCCGTCCGTCGATCTGCAGCTCATCAAGCTGATGTCCAACGATGCCAGCAAGCGGTTGATGAAGGCGCCGCTCGTGATTATCGCGGGAACGCTGCCACCGTTCGTGAGCGATCATTTCTATATCAAGTTCGCGCAGGACGCGGAGAAGGCCCATGTTCCCCTGATCATCGACTCGCACGGCACGGCCCTGCTCCATACCCTGCCGTTCCATCCGGTCCTCGCCAAGATGAACCTGCATGAGCTGGGGACGACGTTCGGACAGAAAATGACGAGCGAGGAACTGATTTTCGAGTCGATGCGGGAAATCTTCGCGAAAGGGGCGCAGAATGTGCTGGTGACGGACGGGGCGAATCCCGCCTACCTGATGACGGCCGAGGGAATCAGCACCGTCCCGTTGCCGAAGATCCGCAACTGCCTGAACCCGATCGGGAGCGGCGATTGCGCGACGGCGGGGTTCGCGCACGCCTTCCTGAACAAGAAACCGATCGCCCAGTGCGCCCGCTACGCGATGGCGTGCGGAGGGGCGAACGCCGAGACGTTGTTGCCATCGGACTTCGCGGTCCGTCGTGTCAGCGCGCTCTACAAAGAGTTGCAGGCGTTGTGATATGGGAACGTGGTGTACACCGGTGACTGGCGGGTGCCAACTGACGCTAAAGGTCGTGCCGCGCGCGTCCAAGACGGAAATCGCCTCCGATGACGGCGAGTGGCTGCGCGTCCGGTTGCAGGCGCCGCCCGTGGACGGGAAGGCGAACGCCGCACTCGTGCAGTACTTCGCCAAGCTCTTTTCCGTTCCCAAGGGCGCGGTCGAGGTCGTGACCGGCGCGGCGGCGCGCTTGAAGCGCGTGCAGGTGCGCGGGGTGACATCCGATGTTGTCGCCGCCGCCGTGCAACAGGCGTTGGGGTGAGGCAGTAGTCTCGTATGTCGCAGATGTCCCAGAACCACCACCCCACCACCTAACCACCCCACCACCTAACCACCCCACCACGTCCCCCCACTTTAGACAGAAGGTATTTTGATGAGATTTTGGATACAGGTTCTTTTGTTGTGCTTTGCAGGAAACGCGGTCGCGTCGGGTCTCCTGCTGGAGGCGGAGACCTTCGCCGATTGCGGGGGATGGAAGACGGATACGCAGTTTGTCGATTGCATGGGATCCGCCTACCTGATCGCCCACGGAATGGGGATCCCCGTGGCCGATGCGGTTCATTCGCTCACCTTGCCCCATGCGGGGGCGTGGCGGGTTTGGGTCAGGACGCGAGACTGGACGCCCGATTACGAAGGGGAGAAGCCGGGGCGTTTCCGCGTTGCGGTGGATGGCCAACCGCTCCCGGCTGTTTTGGGGGTCCTTCCCGCCGCTTGGGGATGGGCGGATGCCGGTACGTTCACCTGTGCGGGGACTGCGGTCGAGATTCGGTTGCAGGACTTGACCGGATTCGACGGGCGTTGCGATGCGCTTTACCTGACCGACGAGTTGACGACCGGTGCGCCCCCCGCCGAGGGTGCGGAACTGGCGGCATGGCGCGCGCAGATGCACGGGGAGGCGGACGCGCCGGAGACAACGTTGGACGGATTTGATCTGCTTGTTGTCGGTGGCGGGATTGCGGGCACGTGCGCGGCGATCGCCGCTGCGGAAGAGGGATTGCGCGTGGCGCTGGTTCAAGACCGTCCCATGCTGGGCGGAAACGCCAGCGATGAGATTCGCGTGAAAACGCAGGGAGACGAGCGCCACCGCATTGTGACGGCTGTGAAGAACTGGAAGTCGAACGGCAATCCGCAGCAGGATGCGGACGCGAACCGGTTGGCGCAGGTCAATCTCTACACGAACCTCACCTGTTACACCGGCTACCGTGCCTACGGCGTCGTGACGAACGGGGCGGGTTTGATTACGGCGGTTGATGCGCGCGCGGTTTCAAGCGGAAGACGCACTCGCTTCCTTTCGACGTATGTCGTGGATAGCACGGGCGACGGTTGGGTGGCGTACTGGGCCGGGGCGGACTACCACATGGGGCGCGAGGCGAAATCCGAGTACGGCGAATCCTACGCGCCTGACACGGCGGATGCCAGCACGATGGGGTGCAGTATGCTCTGGACTTCCGCCGTCGGGGAGGAGGCGACCACGTTTCCCGATGTCCCGTGGGCGTTGCCGATCAGCGGGACCCGCTCCGCGACGGGCGGGGACTGGACTTGGGAGACGGGACTTGGCATTTCCGAAAACACCATTTACGACGCGGAGATGTTGCGCGACCGCTTGCTCCGTGCCGTGTACGGATCCTTCTCGAACGCGAAGAAGAAGACGGAGAATGCCAACCGGTACTTGACGTGGGTTCCGTTCAATGCGGGGCGTCGCGAGTCCCGCCGGATTCTCGGCGAGTACTTCGTGAAGCAGGACGATGTGGTCAACGCCGTTTACTTTGACGACGCGGTTGCGAGCGCGACCTGGCCGATCGACTTGCACTACTACAACGGGAACAGCGGGTACATTGCGGGTACCCGGCAGTACCGAGTTCCGAAGTGGTATATCCCGTACCGTGCGCTGGTCTGTCGCGATGTGCGCAATCTCTTTCTTGCGGGACGGTGCGCCAGTCTCACGCACGTCGCGATGGGGAGCAGTCGCGTGATGAACACCTGCGGGCAGATGGGCGTTGCCGTCGGGTATGCCGCCTCGCTCTGCAAGAAGTACGGGTGCCTTCCCCGCGACATCTACCGGGTGCCGGAACGGACGCGCGAGTTGCAGTCGCTGATCGGCGGCAGCTGGCCGGAGGAGGAGAAAGTGGATGACCTCCCCGAATTCTCCGTAGTAATCGACAACGAAGATACGCTACGTACCCAGTTGAGCGGTACGTGGATCGTCAGTACGAGCGCGAGTCCCTCCGATTACTACGCGAACAATTACTACGTGAACAAGGACAACGGCGTTTCGTTTCATTCCGCCGAGACCTGGTTTGCCTTTCTCCCGGACATTCCAGAAAAGGGACGGTACGAGGTGGAGTTGCTGTGGAACTCCTCTTCCTCGCGTGCCACGAATGCGCCAGTCGAGATTGCCGCGATGGACGGCGTGGTGACGCAGCGGGTGGATATGACTGCGGAGGGCGGCGCGTTTCGGTCACTGGGAATCTGGAGTTTCGATCCGGGCGCGGACACGCCGCCGAGGATCCGTCTGCTCACGGAGGGCGCGACCAGTACGATGGCGGGAAGCGCGTATGTGATCGCGGATGCCGTGCGGGTGACGCGCGTGTACGATACGATTGTCGATAACGGCGATGCCGTTACCTCCGGCGTCTGGCAGGTCAGCAGCAGCGAGAGTGCGCGGTACGGAGCCGATTACCTGCATAACAAGAATGTGGCTTCCGAGAACACATGGGCGCGATACACGCCGGATCTTTCCATCTCTACTGTTTATCGGTTGGAACAGATGTGGAACGGCAACTCCAGCCGGGCGTCGAGCGTCGAGGAGGAGGTCGTGTACGCCGATGGAACGACGAGCTGTCGGGTTGACATGACGCGGGATTCGGGGCTTTGGAATCCTCTCGGAGTCTGGCGGTTCGCGAAGGGGAGCGTCGGTTCCGCACGAATCCTGACAAGGGGAACATCCGGGTATGTCATCGCCGATGCGTTCCGCTGGCGGCAGATTCCATTCGCGGTGCTGCTGGACAATGCCGATTCCGAAGCTGTTTCCAGTAGCGGGGAGTGGACAAGAAGCACCTACAGCGCACATCGTTACGGCACGAACTATTGGCACAACGGAAAGCGTGGAGCCGCCGATCTCTGGTTCCAATTCACGCCGAATTTCGCGACAAACTGCTTGTATGATGTGTATCTCACGTGGAACGGCGGGAAAGATGCCGGGCGTTGCGAAGCCGTTCCGGTCGAGGTTGCATACGCGGGTGGCGTGTTGACGAATTCGGTGAACATGGGAACCGAACCGGACCAGTGGCAGAGAATCGGCAGGTGGCGCTTCAACCGGGGAAACGCGGGGCATGTGCGAATCTTGACCGAGGGAACGCAGGGAACGACCGTGATCGTGGATGCGATTCTCTTCGTGCCGGTTCTCCAAGGCGGCGACCTGGACGATCTGGACGGGAACGGGCTTGCCGATCAATGGGAACGCGAGAACTTCCTGGTGCCGCGCGGTGTCGATCCCGAAGAAGATGCAGACGGGGACGGCATGACCAACCGCGAGGAATACCTGACGGGAACCGATCCGAAAAACGAGGCGTCCTTTTTCGGAATTTTCGCCTTTGTGCCGCAGGTGACGGAACAGGAGCGCAGCTTCGTTTTGAGCTGGCCCAGTAAAACCGGTGCCCGTTATTCCGTGCTGTACACCGACAACCTCGCAAGACCGTTCACGGTCTATGCGCAAGACATCGACGCGACGCCGCCGTTGAACACAGTTCTGCTTCCGTTGGAAGGTACTTCTCGCTTCTTTCGCGTCTGGCTCCAGTCCGACTAGCCGGAGGCAGGGCGACTGCGCCGCCAGCGTGTTTCGCATTGCGAACGCGATCCATCCTACGCAAGGTTACGGAGGGGAGACAAGCACGGCACCCCCGTTCTCCGCGCCTTTGCGCGAGATAAACTCATCCTTCACCAAACGGGTGAGAATCGGTCGAGGCAAACTCCGCCCGCAAAGAGCCCACGGAGGCCTGTTCCGTGAAATCCGTCTATTCTGTGGTTTTCAAATTGTCCATCAGAATTTTGGTTTAGTGTTGGAAATATTCGCAAAAAATATCATCTTTTTGCGGTTGCAATCGCAAATAGTTTGAAATATACTAGGCGAGAAAGGAGACATTAGGATGTATTACATCACGCGGGACTTGGAGTGTGCGTTGGCAGAAGCGCTTCGCGGCAAGAAGATCGTAATCCTTTACGGATCGCGCCAGACGGGGAAGACAACGTTGATCGAGCGGCTTCTTGCGGTAGATGACATCAAGCGTGAAGGCGTCGTAACCCTTTCGGGAGATGTTCTGGAAGAACGCGAGTTACTTGCCTACGAGACCATGACGCCAGAGAAGGCTCGCGTGGTTATCGGCGAGGCAAAGACGTTATTTGTTGACGAGGCGCAGAAGATACGCGACATCGGGCTAACTTTAAAAATTATTCATGACAGGCTGAAGGATGTTCGCATTGTGGCGACAGGATCTTCATCTTTTGAACTTTCCGAGGAGGTGGGGGAACCCTTGACCGGACGCATGGACGAATATGTGCTGTCGACATTTTCTTTCCCTGAGTTGGCTCGGATGACAAGTCCTGTTTCAGAGAGGAATTCTCTCGAATCTCGGTTACTTTACGGTTCATATCCTGATGTGGTAACGGCTGCATCGGACATGAAGCGCAGGCGTGCGCTCAAAAGCTTGTGTTCTGCCGATCTTTTCAAGGATGTCCTCAAGTGGCAGAACCTGAAGAATTCGGATATGCTTGGTAAACTGACAAAGGTTCTTTCTTTGCAGATCGGTAACGAAGTCTCCTACAAAGAGATTGGCGATCTGATCGGTATGGATAATGAGACTGTCGAGTCGTATATCGAGCGTCTTCAAAAAGCATTTGTTGTGTTTCGATTGTCTGCATTTGCGAGGAATCTTCGAAACGAGCTGAAGAAGTCGAAGAAGATCTATTTCTGTGATACAGGAATCCGGAATGCGGTCATCGGAAACTTTCTACCGCTGGGTGTCCGGGAGGATACTGGGCATTTGTTTGAGAACTACCTGATAGCGGAGCGGATGAAGAATAATCGGTTGAAGGACCTGGATGTCCAGTCCTTCTTCTGGCGAATCAAAGGAAGCGGAACGAACGAAATCGATTACCTTGAAGAATCCGCCGAGCGAGGTCTTTTGGCGTACGAGTTCAAATGGAGTCCCGGACAAGCAACAAAGGCAAGATGTCCCAAGGCTTTTGCTGCGGCCTACCCAGAGGCTAGTTGGCATTGCGTTTCGCGAGACAACTACATCGAATTCGTGACGGGGGGGGATTTGATGGTAGCCGGTTGACGGTTGCGGTTGTGAACAATCATACAGTCACCCGCATTGACAGCGGCGGATTAACCACCCAACCACCGAACCACTCAACCCTGAACTGATAGGTAAGGGATTGGGAAACAACAGGAACAACAGCGAGAACAACCTTGAATCGGGGCGGCTCGCAACCGCAAGCCGGATGGAAACCGTCGCGCGGTTGCGCGACGACCGCCAGCGAGTTGTCTTTCCGTTGTTCCTGTTGTCTCCAAGCAAAAGATAACAGTCGCCTATCAGTTCCGAGTTCGAAGCGAGACGTTCATGAAAGCGGTACTCTTGCGGCTTCGCCGCGAAATGGACCTTCGGCCCTACATGGGCTGCGCCCTCAGTGGCGGCTGGCGCCGCCTAAATGACTTAGCCCGTAAGGCATTTTGGAGCGAAGCGACACTGACCACGAAGTGTACTCGCTTCCCCGATTGGGCAACGAGGACGTTGCCCCTCCCGTTCTCCGCGTCTTTGCGCGAGGGAATCCTGCTGTCCTCCTGTACAGTTCCGTGTGGAGCGGCGGGCGAACCACAGAACCACCTATAACTTTGAACTTATAGGTAAGGTGTGAGCTTGTAGCTGTTAGCTTTTGGCACTCCGCTCATGCGTTGCGTGGGTGATTCTATTCAGATAACTTGCTATGGGGCGCATCTCCGTAATTCAACAAGAGCCTGTGGCGCTCAAACACGGAAATGTCCGTTTCATGGTCTCACGCAAAGTTCGCGAAGTCCGCGAAGCTTCGGTTATCCCCCCCCTTGGGAACGTGGCGGACTTTGCGTGAGAACCCAAACGAGGAATCCAGGTAAAATCTTCGCGTTTCGGTATCGCAGGAATCTACCTAGATCACGGTGAAAAACGCAGATGCGCCCCTTGCCATGCTACACGCCGGAGGTTGAAGTTATAGACGAGGCCAGAGTCCTCCAGCCTTGCTCTCCGGGATAGCGATTTCAAGTCGCGTCAGCGACGATTTAATCTTATAACCATTTAACACAACCACCTAACCATCAAACCACCGAACCATCACCACCTAACCGCCCAACCACCGAACCATGAACTTCCGAGCAAGTCGCCTAACACACTTGAATGGTGTGTGGGAAATCGTTATAATCTATGCGTTTTCGGGATCATTGTTCGGTTATCGAATGACTGTTCTCGTTGAGTAAGGAGTAAGATGATGAAGGTTCAATCCCTGTCTGTGTTTGCGGTGCTTTTTGTTTTTGCCGGGCATACTGTGGCGCAAGTGAAACCGGTGACTGCGGCCACTGCGGCGTCAACGAGTAAGCCAATCCGTGCCGCTGTATTTGTCGATCCCGGCGCACGCGGAGTCGGTATGTTCCGCTGGGTTCAGTTGGCCGGTTCTTCGCCGCAGATGACGGCCACGTATCTGGATTCCGAGATGATTCGTAATGGCGCGCTGGACAACATCGACCTGCTTTTTATGCCGGGGGGCAGTTCTTCGCTGGAGTACAAGATGCTCCAAGATTCAGGGGCGGAACGTCTCAAGGAGTTCGTCCGTAAAGGCGGTGCGTATATTGGTTCCTGCGCCGGCTGTTACCTCGTGATGGAGGGGGCGAAGGGGAAGAAACGGTGCGGGATCGTGCCGTTCCGCGACCAGGTCGGTCCATCCCGTGGCGGTTCGATTCTCACCACCCGTTTCACCAAGCGCGCGGAGGAACTGACGGGCATTCGGGCGGGGGAACACAGCGTCCGTTATCACGGTGGTCCCAAAATGATTGCGGCGGCACCGATACCCGATGCGAATTACGAGGTGCTGGCTACATTTGTCGGCGACATCAATACGTATCAGTCCGCCCCTTGCAATCCGATGACGGGAACCGCAAGTGTGGTGGGCGGCAACTACGGGAACGGACATGTCCTGGTCTTTGCAGACCATCCGGAATATTTTCCCGCGACATGGGACATCGTTCGCGGGGCGATCAAATTCACAACCGGGCGCGACGTAACCTGGAACATTCCCCAGAAACAACCGGGACAGCTCGTCGTGGGCGTCTATTGCAGCGCGTCTCCCGGACCGATGGACGCGAACGTGTATCTGCAGTTGCTCCGTTCCGACGAGCTGGATATCATTCCGATTACAGAGTCGCAATGTCAGGAAGGAATCCTCCACCACATCGACGCACTTGTGATTCCCGGTGCCGGGCACGACACGAATCGGATCGACGGGCTTTTTACGCAGCTCGCTGTTGATCGTCGCAACCTTTTCCTGAAACGGGGTGGGAAGGTTGTCACGTGGGGTAAGGCCGCGAAGCAGATTCGCGACGGTGCGACCGGTGTTTACAAACTCAAATCGGGCGACGAAGCCCTCGCGACGCTGTTGAAAATCAAGGCTGAGGCATCCCCGCGGCAACCCGAGTTGCTGACTACGCCCGCAAAGGTCGCGCTCTATGCCGACCCGGCATCCGGGTGTGCGGAATACTGGCACCTGTACCGGCTTTTGGAGTTCTCTCCGCTCTATTCGGTTTCGCTTGTGACCGCCGCCGATCTTCAAGGGGGAAAACTGGCTGGATTCGACTTGCTGGTGATCGGGAACGAGCGTCGTGCGAATCACGGAAAAACGTTGGGAGAGCGGGGGTGTAACGCGATTCGTGACTTTATACGGAAGGGCGGTTCGTACTATGGGATTGGCGACGGTGCCTCGCTTCTGCTGGGCGGCGACGAACAAGGTGCGCCATCCAGAATCGGTGGTCTCGTTCCGTTCTGCGGGGAACCCGACAAGACGGATCGCGGTTGGTCGGAGACCTCTGTCCTCTTCCGGGAGTCCGCGTTTCCTGCGCTGGGAATCACGGGCGGAACGAAACGCTCGCTCCTCTACTGGGGCGGACCAGTCATGCAGCCCGGCCCGTCTGTACCCGAAGCGAATATCCAAGTCTTTGCCGAATTTTACGGGAACATGGTCAACACGCTCTCCGGGAAGAAACTCGCCCCGATGACGGGACGGGCCGCGATCATTGGCGGCACCTGCGGGAAGGGCAAGATTGTTCTGAGCACTCTGCATTCCGAGACATCCGAAGACACGCAGTGGATCACAGGTCGAATCTTGCGTTACCTGACGAACCGCAAGGCAGACCCGATCTATCCGGACCGCAGGAAGGGTGCGACCAGTGTGGCGTTCTACGTGGGAACGGTTACCAAGCGTGGGATGGAACTCGGGATGGATCTTTGCCATGAGGCGCGTTTCGACCTGCAGCCCGTTACCGATTACGAGATCGGGCATGGTGCGCTTGAACATGCGGACGTGGTTCTTTTCCCGTCGGCGGTAACGGGCGGATATTCCGTTCTGCTCCGCGATTTCCTGAAGAAAGGCGGGAGAATCGTCGAGTTCGACCCGGAAAAGAAAAGCGTGACCCAACCGCAACCCGGTCAAGACATCCGTTTCGCGCGAAACAAGGACGAAGTCACCACCGCCCTTGCCCGTTGAACGAGGCGCTTCGCATCGGCTGAAACGCGGGAAGCGGGGAAAGAAGGCCGACGGGAATCGACAGCATTCGATGCCACCGGTCTCACTTATCCCCGTCGGAAGCGGTGGATGCGACTCCCCCGTCGCATCCAGTTTGGGATGATACGAGCAAAAGGGCGCATCTCCGTAATTCAACAAGAGCCTGTGGTGCGCAAACACGGAATTTTTCGTGTCATGGTCTCATGCAGAGTTCGCAAAGTCCGCGAAGTTGCCGATTATTCCCTCCTTTGCGAACGCGGCGGACTTTGCGTGAGGTTGAATCTTCGCGTTCCGGTATCGCAGGTATCTACATGGATCACGGTGAAAAACGCAGATGCGCTCCGAGCAAAATCTGGTTTCAATACGGGCTTGAACAAGGGGGCGGGGAAAGGTATAATAGACAACTCAATTTACCGTTTTTGAAGGAGTTGACTTGTATGTCGGAGATTCGTGTTCGTTTTGCCCCCAGCCCGACGGGGAATGTCCATATCGGGAACATCCGTGCCGCGATTTTCAACTGGCTGTATGCGCGTCATACAGGGGGGAAGTTTTTGCTTCGCGTAGAGGACACGGATCGGGAACGTTCCACCCCGGAGGCAATTCGGACTTTGCTGGAGGCGATGAAGTGGCTGGGGCTGGACTATGACGAGCCGGAAATGTACCAGAGCCACAACACGGCCCGCCACCTTGCCGTGGCGGAGGACTTGCTGCGTCGCGGTCTCGCCTACAAGGATGACAAGGGCGGGAAGGGCGAGTGCGTGATTTTCCGGATGCCGAAAGAGGGGAAGCTGGAGTACCACGACTTGGTGAAGGGCGACATGCACAAGAAGGCGAAGGACGTGCAGGATTTCGTGATTGTCCGCACGGACGGTACGCCCGTTTTCCACTTGGCGAATGTGATCGATGACATCGACCAGCGCGTGACGCACATTATCCGCGGCGACGACCATGTGGAGAACACGTTCAAGCACATCGAGTTGTTCAAGGCGATCGGTGCGCCGATTCCCCAGTACGCGCATCTGCCGATGATCGTGAACAATCAGGGCAAGCCCTATTCGAAGCGCGACGGCGCGGCGTTTGTCGGCGAGTTCCGCGAGCAGGGGTATCTGCCGGAGGCGCTCTTCAACTTCCTGTTGCTGCTCGGCTGGAATCCGGGCGACGACCGAGAGGTGCTGACTCGCCAGGAGATGATCGAATTGTTCTCGCTGGAGAAGTGCGGTTCCAGCGCCTCCCGTTTTGACATCAAGAAATTGCAGTGGATGAACGGCGAGTATATCCGCCAGACGCCGCGTGAGGAGTTTACAAAAGAGTTTGTCTCGCGTGTTCAGGCGGCGGGCCTTTCGGTTGGGGGAGTCAACCTCGACGGAATCATCGAGCAGATGCAGGTGCGGACGAAATTCTACCGCGACATCCCGTCGAACTGCCGTTACTTCTTCACGGATGATTATCCGTTCGATCCGAAGGGAGTTTCCAAGCGGTTGCAGGGCGACGAGGTTCCGGCTCTCCTCGAAGAAGTTGCCGACGCCTTCGCGGGACTCGATACGTTCACGCAGGTGACGACGCATGACGTCGTGGCTGGAAAGGCCGCCTCGAAGCAGGTCAACATGGGTGTGCTGATTCACCCGGTCCGCGTTGCGGTGTCGGGACTGATGGAAGGTCCGGGGCTTTTTGAGATGCTGGAACTGATCGGCAAGGATCGCGTGATTGCCCGACTGCGCCACGTGGCGGCGATTCTCCGCGATCCTGCGAAACAGTTGCCGACGCTGGAGACGGTATGACTTTCAAATCCGCCGACTACGGACCGGCGGATGGACGAAGATAGGAAACACACATGATATTCAGAGACTTTTTCTCGACGGAAACAAAGCCCGGAAGTTTTTTCCGGAAGATTGACTGGAGCGCGTTCGCGACGGCCACGATCGTTTCGTTTCTCGTGTACTTCTTGACGTTGGGACCATCCGTCACGCTGGAAGACTGCGGGGAACTGGCGACGGCAGGCGACCACCTGGGGGTGCCGCATCCTCCCGGTTACCCGATCTGGACGATGTTCGCCTATCTCTTCGCGCGACTCTTCAGTTGGGTCACGTTTCAGGGACAGCCGACACCCGCGTGGGCAATCTCGCTGATGTCCAGCGTGTTCGGCGCGATTGCCGCCGGTTTCACCGCGATGCTGATCACGCGTTCCGCCTCTGACCTGTTGCGTCACCGGACGGCGGGGCAGGGGACGGATGAACCGGAAGACGGTCTTGCCTTCACCGAAGTTTTCTGCTGGGCGGGCGGTGTCGCGGGCAGTCTCTGTTTCGCCTTTTCTCCCGTCATGTGGTCGCAGGCCACCATCGTGGAAGTCTATTCGCTCAACGCCTTCTTCCTGATGTGGATTTTCCTGTTGACCTACCGCTGGATGCGGCAGCCGAGCGACAAGATCCTGTGGCTGACCGCATTCGTGTTCGGGCTGGGCTTGACGAACTATCAGGTGCTCCTGTTGGCGATGGCCCCGTTGATTGTCGTGGTCTTCCTGAGCAACATTAAGCTTTTCCGCGACTTCCTGCTGGTCGGCATCCCGATTGTTTTGACGGCTCATGCGTTGCAGATCGGCGCCGAACAGGCCGCTATTCCCGGAATCTCTGGTCCCGCCTATGCGAAATTCGCCATTCCGAAAGTTTTGGAAAAGAAGGGATCGATGCTGTATCAAGCGGCGCCCTCCTCGACCCTTCTGATTTTTGCGATTTGCCTGATTGCGCTTGGCGTCGGGTTTGCCGTCTGGGCGTATCGCAAACGCGGCGCACTGGTGGAGCGTGCCGCGATTGAAAAACGCGCGTCCTCTCTTTCCGTCACGGCATCCCAGTCGATGCCCCTGTTGCAGCATGGTACTGAAATCGCATGCGGTCTTGTCGCGGCGGGCGGAGTGTTGTTGCTCGCCGCGGGACTCTTCACGCATGAACAGACCGTTACCATGCTGAACTATCCCTTGATGAAGCCGGCTGTTTACACCAGTGTTCTGGGGATTGTGGCGTTGATCTCCGCCGCCTGTATCGGCGGCGCGTTGCAATTCCGCGAGAAGGCGACAGAGGAAAAGACGGTGGTCTGGCTCTCCGTGGCTGTCGCCCTGTCAGCCATTCTGATTATCGTGCTGGGCGCGTTGCCGAGCGCGAAGATCCCCGACAACTATATGGGGGCCGCTTTTGACTGGGCGTTTCCGTCGATGATCCTGGGCGCGTGTCTCTTGGTTCTGGGGCTGTTGTCTGCGACCGTGAAGCGCGGGGTCTTCTATGCGATTCCCGTGGCCATGATGCAACTCACCGTCTTCATCCTGTTGAGGAAGGGGGGCATGAACGGATTGCAGCATCCTTCGACCTGGTGGTTCTGGTGGCCGATCGTCTGGAACTTCTTGATCCTGGGACTCGCCTGGCTGGTCCTGCCGAACGGGAAGACCGTCGCCCTCACGACGATATTCTCGGAACTCGGCGCGGCGTTTTACGTCTATATGCCGATCGTCTCAGATCTGCGCAACCCTCCGATGAACTGGGGTTACCCCCGCACGTGGGAGGGATTCAAGCACGCGATCACGCGCGGACAGTACGAGAAGATCAAGCCGTCGGACATTTTCAATTCCAACCTGCTGAAGCAACTGGGATTCTACTTCACGGACTTGCGTGTACAGTTCACGTTGATTTGCGCCGTTCTCGGATTCCTTCCGTTCACACTCTGGAGTTTGCGCTGGAAGGATTCGACGGTGGTCAAACCCGCACTGCCTATTTCCGACGGCGATGCCGCCAACGGGCAGACATCCTTCCCCGCCGGAAAAACCGGCGTGTTCCCGCGCCAGTTCGTAGGCTTCGTCTCGCTGGGTGTGAGCGTCATTCTGATGTTCCTCTCCGCCTATCTGCTGTTGCGTCCGGAGCTTACTTCCGAGGTCAAGATTTCCGTGGCCGTTTCCTACCTGTTGCACTTCGCGACGTTGGTGTACGGCGTCGCCTGCCTGGCCGTCGGGCATCGGTTCAAGGGCGTCTATGTCGCGGCGATCCTCTATCTCGTCACCAGCGCGCTGGTTCTCCTCTCCGAGGCGATGGGGGGCGAACCGGTCATGCGGCTTGACAAGATCCTCATTGCGGACATCTTCCTCTTCCTGCTCGTCGGTGCGGTCACAATCGTCTTCGAGCAGATACGCCAGTTCGTCCAGCGCACGTGGGAGACGCATGATTACTCGGAAAGCATGACCGTGGGTATCACGCTGGCGGGGATTGCCGCGATGATCTGCCTCTTCCTTGGCAAGGGGCTGCTTGTCGTGCTCGCGAAGGATCCGCTGATGGCTACACTCACCGTCAAGCTGGGGGCGCTGAGTCTGGCGGTCCTGCTACTGGTAGGTATCTGCGCCGGTGCCTTCTATCTGCGGAAGTTCCTGCAGGAGAAATTCGACTTCCGGTTTGAATCGGACAACACGAGCCAGCAATGGTTGATCGCGACGGCGGCGGGCTTCTTCATGATGTCTGTCGTACTGGTCGTCTTGGCGAACGTGAAAGGCGACTTGCAGGACTCCTTCATCCAGAAGGTGAAGTTCATCAGCTCGCACGGCCTCTTCGCCATCTGGATCGGATACGGCATGGTCTTCGGTCTGGTCATCGCCAACCGCGTGTGGAATTGGGTTGTCCGCAGTTTCTTCAGCGGAACGGCCGACATGACGGGGCGGGACTCGGGAGACCGCAAGCAACTGCTCCATATCGGACGCTGCGCGCTTGTCGTCTGCGTGCTGCTGGCTTCCGCTATCCCGATCTACGAGAACTACTTCAACAAGTGGATCGCGTTCGCGCTGGGTGGTTCCGAGCAGAACGGGCACGACTACGGCTGGCAGTTCGGCAACTACTCGTTGCGCGGTGCCAAGGCGATCACCGAGGAACTGGATGCGGACGAAGAGCCGTTGCCGAATCCGCTCTATCCGAAAGAGATGGGACCGGGCGCGATCTTCTTCGGCGGTACGGATCCGGGGCGTTTCGTTCCGACCTACATGATCTACTCCGCCGATGTCCGTCCCGATGTCTTCCTCATCACGCAGAACGCGTTGGCGGACAACACGTACATGGCGGTCGAGCGCGACCTCTACGGCGACAACATCTGGATTCCGACGCCGGAGGAGAGTGCGCAGGCCTTCCAGATTTATGTCGATGAGGTACAGGCCGGCAAGCGTCCCAAGAACGCCGCGCTGACGATTGAGAACGGGCGTGTCCAGGTCAGCGGCGCGTTGGGCGTGATGGAAATCAACGGCATCCTCTGCGAGATGATGTTCCGCAAGAACAAGCGCCTGCATGAGTTCTTCGTGGAGGAGAGCTACGTGATCCGGTGGATGTATCCGTACCTGACGCCGAACGGACTGGTCATGCGGATCAACCCGGAGAAGTGTGACATTGTTCCGCGCAATGTGATCGACGATCTCGATTTCTGGGACTGGTACAGCCGTAAGCTCGTGAAGAGCCCGCAGTTCCGGCGCGACGTTCCCGCGCAGAAGTCGTTCTCCAAACTCCGGAGCGCGATCGCCGGCCTCTATGCGGATCACCGGATGTTCCCCGAGGCGGAAAGCGCGTTCCAAGAGGCTCGTTGCCTCTACCCGGTCAGCCCGGAGGCGAACTTCCGGATGATTCAAGAGGTGCTCCTACCCCAGTCGCGCCATGACGAGGCGATCGACATCCTGCAGGATTACACCAAGCGGGATCCGAACAACGAGCGGGGGAGGGACTTCCTCAAATACTTGGTTGATGTCAAGGCGACGATGGCGACGCGCAATCGTTTGGTTTCCAAGTATCAGACGGAAAAGAAGCTCACCGATGCCGAGATGCTTGAACTGGCCGAGGCGTTCCGCAAGCTGGGGCAGGTCAGGGAGGCGGCTCAGCTGTTGATGCAGCTTGCCTCGCAGCCCGGAAAACAACCGAAAGAGGTGTACGACCTCGCGATGACCCTCGCGGGAATGCAGCACTATCAGGAGGCAACCACCTTACTGGATCGGGTTCAAGACTACATTCTCCGATTGCAGGCTGATGACCTGTGGCTTGTGGCGCAGGTCTATTCCTGCGTGAACGACCTGGACAAGATGGCGGAACCGCTGCGCAGGTGCCTTCAGCTGAAACCCACCCACTGGGAGGCATGGATTACGATCGCCCAGATCTACAACCAGCGCGGACAGCGTGCGGAGGCGATTTCCGCAGTCGGGCGCGCCCTGACCCACGGACGTGAACAGGCGTGGAAACGTCTTCAGGAACTCGCGGATCTCCAGCCTGTCGTACAGGCCGTGGTGATGAGAATGCAGCAACATCAGAAAGCGACGGCTGGAGGACTCCAGCAGTTGCCGTTGGGACCGAGGAAGTGACGGGGGAAGGAAGTAGAGTTCGGGCTGTAGGCTGGCTTCTCTTCGGGGGACTGGTTTGTCTGGCGCTGGCATTCCGGCTGCCGCATCTGCCGGATCGACCGATGCACGGAGACGAGGCGAACCAGGCTGTTCGCGCCGGGATGCTGATGGATCAGGGGGTGTATCACTACGATCCCTCCGACCATCACGGTCCGACGCTCTACTATGCCGCGCTGCCGTTCTGCCGTGCGACCGCATCCCGCTTCCCGGAAACGACGGAGTGGAACTTCCGGCTCGTGCCCGTCTGCTTCGCGGTCTTGACCATGCTCTGGATGTGGTTGCTCGCGAAAGGGCACGATACCGAGGTTGTGCAAGGGGAGACGGATCCCACCGGTCGCCACGTTTGGCAATGCGGAATCCTCTTCGCCCTTCTCTTCTTCGCCGTCTCCCCCGCGTTCGTGTACTACAATCGCTTCTTCATCCAGGAGTCCTTGCTGGTCTGTTTCCTGACCGGGATGTTCTGGACGGCGCGGTTGTGGTGCCGCACAAGGCGCGTGGCGGCAGCTGTTGCGTTCGGCGTCTTCGCCGGACTGTGCATGACGACGAAAGAGACGTTCGTTCTTTCCTTCACGGCCGCGTTTTTGGCGGTCGTGCTGAATCTGCTTCCCCGTTCCGCAAGACCGGGTGATGGGTTCTGGCGGGCGTTTGGGAAGGCGACCGCCGTCGCTGCCTTGGCGGCAGCTTTCGTATTCGTCTTGTTCTACTCTTCCTTCTTCACGTACTGGCAGGGGGTGAAGGATGCGCTCTTCTCGACGGTGGGGACCTATTTCCACCGGGCGACGGGGGTACCGGAACACCAGCATCCGTGGTGGTTCTATCTTCAGACGGTATTCTGGTTCAAGTACGGGCGCGGTCCGCTTTTCAGCGAAGCGTTCCTGTTCCCGTTCGCGATTTTGGCTGGAATCTACGCCTTCCGTTCGCCACGCCGTTTCGCGTTACGCTTCCTCCTGTTGTACACGGTGATTCTGACTGTCCTGTACAGCCTGATTCCCTACAAGACGCCTTGGTGCGCGCTCACGTTCCTGCATGGTTGGATTCTTTTGGCGGGTATCGGAGTGGCGGTTTGTTTCCACACGCGCACAACGGCGGCGGTCGGTATCATACTCGCGCTCGCCTTGGCTAGTTGGCACGGAACGCAATCCGTGCGGGCCGCTTTCCGTTATTCCGCCGATCCTCGGAATCCCTACGTGTATGCCCACACGGGGGGCGATTGCCTCAGGCTGGTGGAGGAGATTGAACGGTGTGCGGCGAAAGCGAATGGGTTCGACACGCCGATCGCGTTTGGTGTCCAGCCGTCGGACACGTGGCCGTTGCCGTGGTATCTGCGCCGGTATCGGCATGTCGGGTACTGGACGAACGCGCAGGAGATCCCGTTGCAGTTTTCCCCGTCGCTTCTCGTGGTGGGGGCGGACCAGGGAGAGATTGCCGCCGCACGATTCGGCGAAGGAAAGGAATCTTCCTTCTACGGGGTGCGTCCCGGTACACTGGTGATTTTGTTTACGCCAAAGGAGAATGAATGATGTTCCATCCTGTTTCAAACAAGACTGATTTCCCCGCGATAGAACGCGATATGCTCGCGTTTTGGGAATCGGACCAGACCTTTGAGAAAACGCTCGCGAAAACGGCGGAGAAACCCGATTACGTGTTTTACGACGGTCCTCCGTTCGCGACCGGTTTGCCGCACTACGGTCATCTGCTGGCGGGGACGATCAAGGACATTGTGCCGCGTTACCAGACCATGCGCGGGTTCCATGTCGAGCGCCGTTTCGGGTGGGACTGCCACGGGCTGCCGATCGAGGCGCTGGCGCAGGACGCGCTCGGCGTGAGCGGTGCCCCCGCGATCAAGGCACTTGGTGTGGACGTGTTCAACGAGAAGTGCCGTTCGATGGTCTCGACCTACGTCAACGAATGGAAGAAGACCGTCACGCGCATGGGGCGCTGGGTCGATTTTGATCATGGGTACAAGACGATGGATCGCGATTTCATGGAGTCCATCTGGTGGGTGTTCAAACAGCTCTGGGATCAGGGGCGCATCTATAAATCCTACCGCGTCGTGCCGTATTCCCCGAAGCTCAGCACGCCTCTGGCGAATTCCGAGGCGAGCAGCAACTACAAGGATGTGCAGGACCCGACGATTACCGTCCGGGCGAAAGTCCTCTCCGGCGCGAAGGCGGAGTGGGGAACGACCTACCTGTTGATCTGGACGACCACACCGTGGACCATCCCGGAGAACCTCGCTATCTGCGCGGGCGCGGAGATCGACTACGTCGCGGCGAAGGACGTGTCGGATGGGGCCGTCTATATCTTGGCGGAAGCCCGGCTGGAGTCCGTTTTCCACAAGAAGTCAGAGTACGAGATTGTGGCGCGGATGAAGGGAAACGATCTCCTCGGCTGGACGTATGAACCGATCTTTCCGTTCTTCGCGGACTTTGCGAAGGACGGCTGTTTCCGCGTCTTGAATGACAACTATGTCAGCACGGGCGACGGTACGGGACTCGTGCATATCGCGCCGGCCTACGGAGAGGACGACTTCCGCGTCTGCAAGGCGGCGGGTATTGAGGTCATCGCCGATCCTCTGGACGCCTCCTGCGCCTTTACCGAGAAAATCCCGGAGTACCAGGGACGTTTCTGCAAAGATTGCGACAAGGACATCATCCGCCGCCTGAAAGAGGGTGGCAAGCTGGTCCATCAGTCCACCATCGTCCACAGCTATCCGTTCTGCGAACGCACGGAAGCGCCGCTCATCTACCGCGCGATCAACGCGTGGTACGTGAGGGTGGAGGATATGCGCGACGCGATGGTCGCCAACAACGAAGGTGTCCACTGGATGCCCGACTACGTCGGTACGCGCCGTTTCGCGAACTGGCTGAAGGACGCCTGCGACTGGAATATCTCGCGGAACCGCTTCTGGGGTTCCTGCATCCCCGTGTGGATTGAGGAAAAGGACCCGACGGACTCGACTCCTCCCGAAATGATCTGCGTCGGTTCAATCGCGGAACTGGAAGCTCTTTCCGGCGAAACGGTCAATGACCTGCACAAGCATTTTGTCGATAAGGTCGTCATCCGCAAGGGCGGCAAGACCTTCCGCAGGACTCCCGAAGTGCTGGACTGCTGGTTTGAATCCGGCTCCATGCCCTACGCGCAGGATCATTACCCCTTCGCGCAGAAGTCTGGCGTGGACGGCACGCCCCCGCCGCCGCGCTGGGCGGATTTCATCGCCGAAGGCTTGGATCAGACTCGCGGCTGGTTCTTCTCGCTGATGCGCCTCTCCACCGCCCTGTTCGGAGTCTCCGCGTACAAGAACGTCGTCGTCAACGGCCTTGTCCTGGCGGAAGACGGAAAGAAGATGTCGAAGCGCCTGCACAACTATCCGGATCCGGTGAATGTGATTGAAGAGTACGGTGCGGATGCGGTGCGTCTCTACATGATCTATTCGCCGGTGGTGCGTGCGGAAGATCTGCGTTTCTCCGAGTCGGGTGTCAAGCAGGTGTTGCGCGAACTCTTGATCCCGTGGTGGAACGCCTACAGCTTCTTCGTCACATACGCGAATGTCGATGGTTTCTACGAGACAGAGGTGACGCATCCCAACAGTGCGAACCTGCTCGACCGCTGGATCGTCAGTTCGATGGAGACGCTCGTACACGATGTCACGGAAGCGATGGACAATTACGACCTCCAGCGCGCGGTCCGCCCGTTCGTCGCGTTCATCGAGGCGTTGACCAACTGGTACATCCGCCGTTCTCGCCGTCGTTTCTGGAAGTCGCAGAACGACGCGGACAAGACGGACGCCTACCGCACGTTGCGCTATGTGCTGGTGCAGCTGTGCAAGGTCGCGGCGCCCTTCACGCCGTTCATCAGCGAGGCGATCTATCGCAATCTGCGCGGTGCTTCCGATCCCGAATCTGTGCATCTCTGCGATTTCCCGACCGCTGACGCTTCGGCGCGTGACGAAGAGCTGGAACGCAGCATGGCGCTGGTGCAGCAGATCGTCGGACTGGGGCGGCAGCTCCGCACGGAGAACGATTTGAAAGTTCGCCAGCCTCTTTCCGCCATCCACCTCGTCTCCGCGAAACTGGACCTCGCGAAGGAACTGGGAGGTGCGTTTGAAGAACTTTTGCTGGACGAGCTCAACATCAAGTCCGCGACGTACGGTCGTGATGAGACGGCGTTGGCGGACATCACCGTCAAGGCGGACTTCCGCAAGCTCGGTCCCCGCTTCGGTGCGAAAATGAAGCTCGTCGCCGGTGCGATCGCGAATCTGGATACTACGCAGATCGTTACGCTGTTGAACGGCGGAACGGTGAAGTTGACGCTCTCCGACGGAAGTGATGCGGAGATCGGGGAAGGGGATGTCACCTTGCGCCGCGCACCGAAAAACGGGCTGGTTGTCGCTTCGGCAGGAGATGTCGTCATTGCGGTGGAGACGGAGCTGACGCTTCCGCTCGTGCAGGAAGGATTGGCGCGTGAATTCGTGAGTCGCGTGCAGAACCTGCGCAAGGAGGCTGATTTCGATGTCGTGCAGCGGATCACCGTGACTGTCGATGGCGATGCGGAACTTCGCACGGCAGTCGAGAGCTTTGCCGACTACTGCAAAGGTGAGACTCTCGCGGACGAAATTCGCTTTGCGCCGCTTCCCGATATCGAGGAGGTCGTGTTGAACGGCCATTCCACAAAACTTTCAGTCGCGAAAGTGACCGCGACGCGTGAAGGTTGTCAGGAAGGCAATAGGCAGTAGGATTCCATTGCGTTCTCTTCCATCCTGTACATTCCCGCGCATAGCGAGGGCGGCGGACGAACCAAATAGTCAAGTCTAGAGGTTCTAGAAGTTCTAGCCATTCTGGAAGGTGCGCAGGTGCTAACCTTGAATTGATAGATCCCCCCTTAATGCCAATTCTTGCTTTTGCTGGGCGGATTTTTTTGCTATAATCAATTTTTCTTTTTTGCGAGGGTAAACGTGTATCTTAAACAAGTAGAGATAACAGGCTTCAAAAGTTTTGCGGACAAGACGCGGCTTCAGTTCAACCCCGGCATGGTTGCGATCGTCGGTCCGAACGGTTGCGGGAAGAGCAATGTCTCCGATGCCATCCGTTGGGTTTTGGGAGAACAACGCCCGACCCAGCTTCGTTGTGCGCACATGGCCGACGTGGTGTTCAATGGGACGGACAGCCGGAAACAGCTGGGCATGGCGGAGGTGAGCATCACGTTCGCCGAGTGTGAAAAGGCACTTGGAACGGAATTCAACGAGGTTACGATCACGCGCCGTGTCTTCCGTTCGGGAGAAGGTCAGTACTTCATCAACAAGACACCCTGCCGCTTGAAGGACGTGAACCGGCTATTTATGGGAACCGGCATCGGGACGACCTCTTACTCCGTCATGGCGCAGGGCCAGATCGATGCGATCCTTTCCTCCCGGCCGGAGGATCGTCGCGCCGTCTTCGAAGAGGCCGCCGGCATCACGAAATTCAAGGCCGACCGCAAGGAGGCGTTGCGTAAACTCGATCAGACTTCCGCCAACATGGTGCGTCTGGACGATATGCTCCGTGAGGTGAAACGCCAGATCGGTTCGATGCAACGTCAGGCGGGGAAGGCCCGTCGGTACAACGAACTGCATACGGAGCTGCGCGGGTTGGACATCTTCCTGAC
Organism: Kiritimatiellia bacterium; assembly: GCA_017450695.1. Lineage (GTDB taxonomy): Bacteria > Verrucomicrobiota > Kiritimatiellia > RFP12 > UBA1067 > RGIG8368. The sequence continues at coordinate 51,544 of JAFSTA010000164.1, forward strand.
CAAGCGTCGGATCGCGGCGCTGGACGAGAGGCTGGCTCAGATTGACGAGTCTCTCAAATTGCTGGAAGGAGAGATTCAGGCGCATCAGGATTTCGTTGCGGATCAGGAGGCGGCTTCGTCGCGGATGCACGCGGAGATGCATGAGATTGAAGAGCAGATCAACCGCTTTACCGAACAGGCCGCGCAGGCGGACAATGCCTTCATCCGTGCGCAGGAGGTGATCAAGACCAACCGCGAGCGGATCGACGAGTACAAGGCGTGGGCGGAACGCGACAATTTGGAGATTTCCGCAACGCAGCACCAGATCGACCAGATGAAACTGCAGGTCGATTCGCTGGAGCAGAAACGCCTTCTGACCGTGAAGGCGATGGAGACGGAAAAGGTCCGCTTGGAAGAGGCGCAGGAAAAATTCGACAGTCACCGCGAGGAACTGGAGGCGACGAGATCCCAACTCCAGAAGGATCGTCAGCAGCAGGTCGTTTGCGAACGGCGTTGTTCCGACATCCAGCAGAAGCTCTCGGAGATGGATAGCCGTCAGCGCGAGATTCTGCTGAAGCGAGATCGCCTGACCGCCGAGCACACGCAGTTGAGTGAGACGCTTGCCGCCACGGAAAAGACACGCGACGAAATCGCCTCCCGTCTGGCCGGATACCGCGAGGGCGTGGAGCAATGCGAGGCGAGGTTCGAGACGTTGGAGGAGTCGCGCGCGCAAGCTTCCGACGAACTGCATCAGCTGCAGGAAGAGAACATGCGGATGCAGTCCGAAGCTGCCGCCACACGCGCCAAACTGGATTTGCTGAACGATTCCCAGGAGTCCGCCGACGATTATTCGGGCGGTTCCAAGCTGTTGCTGGACACCTCGAACCCGCTCTCGATCGAACCGGGCGAGGTGCTGGGGACGCTCGCCGAAAAAATCACTGCCGCGCCGGAGCTTCGTCTGGCGGTCGAGGCGAGTCTCCGCGCTTGGCTGGATGCCATTGTGGTGAAGGATGCCGCCACCGCACAGGCGCTTTTCGCGAAGTTGTTGGCGCATGGCGAACACTCCGCCGCGAAGTTCATTCTGGCAGTCGGCGCACCTGCCGCCCCATGCGGCGAGGCCCCTGTCGGACTTCCGCGTCTGCTGGATCGCGTGACCGTCGAAGCCGACTTTACGGAGGCGGCTGAGCGGTTGATCGGGCGCGTGTACCTGGCGGATTCACAGGCATCGATTCCGCAAGGCTGGTTTGCGGAGGCACGCGGATTTTCCGTCGTCACCCGCGAGGGTGTGATTTTCCATGCCGACGGGTGCGCGGAACTTTGGATGCCGGAGAACGCGGTTTCCAGCCCGCTCGCGCGGCGCATGTTGGTCTCGCAGACGAGCGGGAGGCTGGACGAGCTGCAACAGCGGATCGAACAGTCCAAACGGCGGCTGGAGGAGTTGAACGCGCGCGTCGCGGAACTCACGCTGGAGTTGCAGCAGACGCGCAGGGAACTGGACGAGGACCGCCGCAAGGCCGCGCAGACGGAAGGCGAGTTTCAGGCGATCGACCGCGACGCCACACGTGTCCGTCAGCGTCTGCAAAGTGTCGAGCAGGAATTGGCCGCCGTCAAGGAATTGACCGCGAACGATGACGAAGAGCGTGTCGCCCTCACGAACGAGTTCGACACCCTCTCCCGTCAGCGGATTGATCTGTTGAACGCGACGCAGGAGGCATCCGCTCGCCTGGAGGTGATGGAGAGCGTGTACAGCCAGTTGAGCCAGGAGCTGACGGAGGCGCGGATTCAGGTCTCCAGCCTGACCCAGCAGTTGACCTACACCGATTCCCAGCGGAACTCCGTGCAGGAGCATATCGACGAATTGAACAAGACGATCGAGGGCCGCAACTCCGGTCTGCAGTCGTACCGCAACAGCATTGAAAAACTCCACCATGAGATTGAACAGTTGACCGGTACGCTCGAACCGCTCCAGCTTGCCTCGGAGGAACTGCACGGGAAAATCGACGCGACGCGCCAGACCCGTCTCGCGAAGCAAGGCGAGATCGACCGCGTGGATGCGTCGTTGCTGGAGCGCCGCAGAATGCTGGATATCTCGCGTGAGAACAAGTCCAAGGCGGAACTGGAGCATCAGGAATCCAGTATGCGCCGTCAGAACCTCTTCGACCATATCCTCAGCGAGTACGACCTCGACGAACATGCTTTCATCGCGGAAGCGGATCCTCCGTGGAAGGAGACGAAAGGGGTACCGCCCCCGGTCCCCGAAATCGAGCAACGGGTGCAGCAATTGCGTGCGGACATCCAGGCGCTTGGCCAGATCAACTTCGCGGCGATTGAAGACTACAAGGCATTGGAAGAACGCTATGCGTTTCTGAAGGCGCAAGAAGAGGACCTGACCAATGCGAAGACCGAAGTGCTGAATGTGATCCAGCAGATCAACACGCAGTCCTACGAGATGTTCAAAAAGACATTCGATCAGGCGAACGAGAACTTCCGCGCGATGTTCGGCAAACTCTTCAACGGTGGCGAGGCTCGTCTGGTCATGCTGGAAAATCAGGAAGATCCGCTGGAGTGCGGCGTCGATATCATCGCGCGTCCGCCCGGCAAGCGTCCGCAGTCCGTCACGCTGCTTTCCGGCGGCGAGCGCACGATGACGGCGGTGAGCCTGCTCTTCGCCATCTTCATGATCAAGCCCGCCCCGTTCTGCATCCTCGACGAGTTGGACGCCGCGTTGGATGACAGCAACATCGGTCGTTTCGTGGATGCGTTGAAGGGGTTCCTGACGCACTCCCAGTTCCTGATCATCACCCACAACCAGCATACGATCGCGGGATCCGACATGGTCTATGGTGTGACGCAGCAGGAAAAGGGCGTCTCGAAAATCCTCTCGATCTCGCTGGCGGATATCGGAAAGAAGGGGGAAATCAAGGTATGAGCACACCGATTCGCGGAATCATTTTCGACTACGGCGGAGTCATTTCCCTGCCGCAGGTCAAGGACGAACTGTATCCCTTCCTCGAAAAGCGGTTCGGAATTTCGGAGAAGACCGTACTCGAAGGGTATCGGAAGCACCGTTGGGCAGCAGACGCCGATCTGCTCAACATGGAACAGCTCTACCGCAAGATTCTGGAGGACAACGGCGTGACACGCTGCCTGATCCCCGCGCTCCTTTCCTATCTCGCCGACGCGGACTTCCGTAGCTGGGCGCACCGGAATCCAGAGACGCCCGAATGGATTCGCGAGCTGAAAGGGCAGGGGTACAAGATCGGAATCCTGACGAATATGCCGACCTCGTTCCTGCCGTACTTCGATGCGGTGGCGCACGATGTCCGCGCGATGGCGGACGCGGAGGTTGTTTCGGGTATCCATCACCTCGTCAAGCCCGACCGCGAGATCTTCGACCTGATGTCCCGCACAATCGGCATCCCCGCGCACGAACTGCTCTTCTTTGATGACTTGGAACGAAATGTCCAGGGCGCGGAGGAAGCTGGATTCCACGCCTCCCTCTTTACGGGCGTCGCCGCCGCCAGGCAGGTGTTGGCGGCAGGGTACGAACTGTTGGGAAAGGACTTGAACGCATGAATTGGACTCGCCTCTCGTGTTTCGCCACGTTTTGTTTTGCTCTCTCCGTCCGCGCCGGGCAACCTCAGTTTTCCGGTCCCGAAAACTGGACGATGATCCAGACGAACGCCATCGCCGCCTGGCAGCAGTCTCAGGCCGCGCTTCCTGACTGCAAGGTCTGGAAGGGGGTTGTCGCCGATGGGAAGAAGAAGGAGGTCCGCCTTCTCGCGGAGGCGGTCGGGCACAGCATCGGGATCACCACCGAATTCGCGATTGTCGGCCCGCTCAGCGACCGCGCCTACGAGACGGCGACCGTCTCCGTCGCGATGCCGAGCGATGTGGCGCGCGCGATGGAGTCGCTCGGTCTCCCGCGCGGAAAGTGCAACGCCACCTCGCGCTTTCACTTCTGGCCGGTCGGCGAACATGTCGCGCTCAGCTACCGGCGGATTGAAGCGAAGGACGCGAAAAGTGAACCGATCGCCTCGCTTTTTGAGGACAAAGAAACTGAGAGCCCCATGCTGGGGAACGATGGTCTCGTCTTCACGGGCGGCAACTGGCTTGCCGGGGGTTGCCAAACCGACACGAACATGCCCTCTTCCATCGTCTCGCTCTACAATGCCAGCGATACGATTTTCGATGTGCCGTCCCGCGTCAACCAGACCGATGTGTACGGTCGCCTGACGTTGGCGAAACGTCTGAGGCGTGGCGAACTGGTGGAGTTCACCTTCCGTCCGTTGCTGGCGAACGGGAAACTCCGTGTCCTGCCGCTCACCGTCTCGGTTCTTCCATCTGCGGAGGGACTTGCCGCGCAGGTCACGGGGGATCGAACGGGAACGATCGGCGAAAAACTCTCCTTGCAGGATCTGATCCGCAACCTTCAGCGCGTGGTGAAGGAGGGGATGGAGCCGTTTATCACGCTTGACTTCGCGCAGGATCTGACGGTGCAGCAGGCAACCGAAGTTGCCACCGTGTTCCAGATGCTGGACGGGAAGGGCGTGAAGATGATCGGCAAGGCTGCGAACGGCCTTTACTTCCAGGCCTTCCTGCCCGAATCCAAATGGCGGGAACGGAAGGATCGTGTTCCGCAGCCGTTTGAATTGCACTTGACGCGGACGGCGGACAGAACTCTGCGCAAGGTGCTGACTTTCATCGAGGAGGATTGGTCGGGAGAATCCCTGGACCCCGAACTGAAACCGCACGACTACGAATTCAAGGAGTGGGACGAGCTTCTGCCTCTCGTTGTGAAAAGCGGGGGGAAGGACAACAAGGTCGAACTGCTTTTCGTCTTCGCGCCGAAAGACCTGCCTTTGCGCGATCTTCTGCCCGGTGTCATCGCCGTTGATTCCCGCCTCCGTACCGTCTATGTATTTGGCGAGTGAGGCGGCGTCATCCGCTTCGGTAAACGGACGGGGCAAGCCCCCGAACCCCGTTCAGCCTCCCGGCGGACGTTCCGTGTTCCACGCGCTCCCTTCCGCAGCGGCCGGCAGGTCGTCGTTTCGCGTTTGCTCTTCGAAAGCGGTGGACCAGTTGAAGCGGGACACAGCATAGTCGTGCGCTTCCGTTTCCGTTGAATCGACCCACAGCTCGCACTGGCGCATGACCGTCTTCAATGCGTCCGCCGCTTCGTCCGGCGGATACTTGTACTTCTTCAAAAGCCGCTTCATGAGCATGCGCATGTTGGCCCTCGCGCTCTCGCGCTTGTCCCAATCCACCGTCCGGTTGCGGCGTAGCTGGTCGGTCAGCTCCTTCGTGAGCTGGATGAGTGTGTCGTCGGTGTAGAACTTGCGCACCGCCTCGGGCTTGCTCCTGCCCAGTCTGCAAGGGCGAGGGCGCCCTTGCTACATCGACACTCTTCCACTCGCTCATTCGTCGCCTCCCTTCTGCGAGGCTAGCTAAGCTAGAAGTTCTAGTTGCTCTAGAAGTGCTAGAAGCTCTAGAATAGCTAGAAAAGCTAGAACCGCTAGAAAAACCAGACCGGCTAGAAGCCCTAGAAAATCTAGCCACACTAGCCTTCATAGCCAGGCCCGCGTCTTTTTCTGCCGTTGTCATCGCGCTGGGGCTCCTTTGTCAACAGCTGCAAGGCGCGCCCTCAGCCGTTCGACTTCTCGCCGCAGCGCGTCATTTTCGGCCTTGAGAGCGGCGATTTCTTCGTTCTGCGTCTTGCGCCGGCCTAGCCTTGCCGCAGTCATGCGCTCCCGTATGCCGCCGTTCTCGGTGAAGTCCTTCGCCTTCGCCGCTAGATGCGTCGCCATCATCTTATCTACCATGTGGCAGAGCGTATTCGCGCAATTCGCAAACTCCTCGTCGGACCACTTCTCGAAGAACGGCTTATAGTCCTCTTCGCGGTTGTTCGCGCGGCAGAACTTCAGCAATCCATCATAACGGGGGTGAGTCTTGTCCCAGATCGGCAGATTGCGGCTTTTGAGATAGTCGAGGTAGTCCTCCTTCAGCTCCTTGATGCTCGCGCGGGCCACGTTCAGCAGCTTCAACTCCATCTCGGTCGATGTGACGCCGTCAGCAAATCCTTCGACGATGTTCTGCTTGCCGCTACGCGCAGCCTGCACCATCTGATCCACCGTGCGGTCTCCGTGCTTGGGTAGAAACCGCCGGCAAAAGACATACGTCATCTGGTAGAGCACCACTGTCTTCTGGTAGAAGTAGAGGTTCTCCCATTTGGTTTGGGCATTCAAAACTTTCACTTGCTCAGCCATTCGAAGGGATCCTTTCTAGAAGAGCTAGAAGTTCTAGTGTCTCTAGAAGCTCTAGAAAAGCTAGAACAACTAGAGATCCTTTTCTCGCCTGCTTTACACCTCATAGCCAATCGCCTTCAAGTTCTTCCTGATCGCCGCCTCTAGCCGCGCCGATTCGCCAAAGAGTTCGCCCAGTTCGCCGGTAAGCCGCTTCATCTTCGCCTTGAACGGTTCGCCGTCGTCTTCCTCCACTTTGCCACCCGCATAGAGGCCCGGCGTGAGCTTGTATTTCTTCTCGGCGATCTCATTCGTGGTGGCGACGGCGGCGAATCCCTCCTGCTTGCGGAAGCGCCCTTCGCGGAACTTCGCGAACGTGTCCGCAATCTTCGCGATGTCCTCGTCCGAGAACGCGCGGTGCGTCCTATCCACCATGGAACCGAGCGAGGTGGCGTTGATGAAAAGCGTCTTGCCGGGCTGGTCCTTCGCGCGGTTAAAGAACCAGATCGTCACGGGAATGGTCACCGAGTAGAAGAGCTGCGGCGGCAGAGCGACGATGCCCTCCACGAGATCGTTCTCGATGATCGCCTGGCGGATTTTGTCCTCGCCGCCCGTCGCGCTCGTGAGGGCGCCGTTCGCAAGCACGAGGCCGATGCGGCCCGACGGCTTCAGGTGCGAAATCATGTGCTGGATCCATGCGTAGTTCGCGTTGCCGTCCGGCGGCAGACCGTACCGCCAGCGCGGATCGTCCTTCACCTTGTCCGCGCCCCACTTCTTCTGGTTGAACGGCGGATTGGCGAAGATGCGGTCCATCTGTTTTCCGGCGTGGAGGTCGTGCATGAAGGTGTCCTCGTGGACAGGACCGAAGTCCGCGCCGATGCCGCGGATGGACATGTTGATCTTCGCCATCTTCCAGGTGTCGGGGTTCGCCTCCTGTCCGAACACCGACACGTCGCCTCTGTTCCGGCTGTGCTCCTTGATGAACTTCAGCGACTGCGAGAACATGCCGCCCGATCCGCAGCATGGGTCGTAGATGCGCATTCCCGAGGCAGGCTGCAGCACCTCCACGAGGACGCGCACGATGCTTTCGGGCGTGTAGTATTCGCCGCCGAGCTTGCCCTCGTATTCGGCGAAGTGCTGGATGCAGTATTCGTAGGTACGCCCCAGCAGATCGCGGTTCGCCTCCACGTCACCGAGGGGAAGCTCGTTCGTGAAAAGGTCGATCACGTCGCCGAGCATCGCCTTGTTGATGTCCGTCGAGGCGTAGAACTTCGGCAGCACGCCCTTCAGCGACCGGTTCTCGCGCTCGATGGCGATCATGGCGTTGTCGATCGTCTGGCCGTTCGACGCGTCGTGCGCGACGGCGGCGATCTTCGCCCAGCGCGCGGACTTCGGCACGAAGAAGATGTTCTCCTCCATGTACGCGTCGCGGTCCTCTTCCTCGCCGTAGTCCTGCTTCTTCAGTTCCTGATAGCGCTTCTCGAACGCATCCGAGATGTAGCGCAGAAACAGCAACCCCATCAGCACCTGACGGTACTGCGTGGCGGGCAGCTTGCCGCGCATCAGCTCCGCGGCGTTCCAAAGCTTGCCCTCGAATCCCAGCGTTGCCGTCGATTTGGCAGAACTTTTGCTTTTCGCCATTTTCTTCTCCTGTAAATGTGTATTAGGATAACAAATTCCGGCGCGAAACACAATGCGTGACTCCCGCCTCAGCTGCTGTAGAAACGACGGGAGAGGCGTTTGAAGGCGACGGAGAGGAGCAGGAAGGTGACGGCGGGAAGGATACCGTTCACGCCCGCACCGAGGCAGAGCGTAGCCTGAAGCAAGAGGAGGTTACGGATGTGGCCGCCGACCGTTTCCGGAACCGGCTGGATGAAGTAGAAGACGCTGCCGAGAAACCAGGCGCGCATCAGGGAGATCACCGCGAAGAAACAGAGAAGCGGCGTGACGAAAGAGGGCAAGTGGCGGGCCTGGATGGAGAACCAGGCAAAGGCGGGAAGGGTGATGACTAAGGCAACAAAGGGAAACTGGCGAAAACGCGTGCGTTTCGCGTCAACCTCGGTCTCGTGTTTCGCCACCTGCGAGAAGCCGGTCACATAGAGCGTGACGGCGAGAAACGCGAGCGAGACGGGAATCAACGGGCTGATGTCGGTAGATTCCAGATGATAAAAACGTGGGTTCGCCGCCAGTATGCCCAACAGGAAGCTGCCACCCCGGCAGAGTCCCATCGCCAAGACGCCGATAACCGGGACGCGCTTCAGGAAGGCATCATAAAGAAAGATGAGAGTCGCCAGGGCGACCGCCGCGAACAGGGTAGGGCGGTTGAGCAGGGTGGCGAGGTTCAGACCGAGCAGACCGACCAAGACGGCGAAGATTCTCGCCTGGTGGATGGAGATCGCGCCGGAGGGAATGGGGCGGTCAGGACGGTCGCGCCGATCCTCCTCCACATCCATCACATCGTTGAGGACGAGCCCGAACAGGTAGAGGCAGAGCGAGCAACCGACGACCAACAAGAGTGCGTGCAGGGAAAGTTGCTGCGCGTCCGGTGCGGAGGCGAGAAGGAAGCCGGCGACCGGTTCCCCCGGAACGGTCAACAGGTTGGGCACGCGGCACAGGGCAAGCCAGGCGCGGCTCACGGACGGGGTGGTTGCGTCAGACATGGGCTACTCTTTCTTTCCCGCGAACTCCGCGTTCAGCTCCGGGTAGATCATGCACTCGACCGATGCTTTCTTCAAGAGCGACTTGTAGAATTCGTTTTTCGCCGTTTCCAGTTTCACATGCTGGATTGTGTCCATGATCCGTTTCCGATTGATCGGGACTTCGCGCAGGAGGATTTGGGAGAGTCGGATTTTCTCGGGCGTTGCGGGAGAGGTCTCCGTCTTTTCCTTGGGCGGAATCTTTTCCGTTACCTTCAGAAGGTGGTACCCCATCGTCGAATGGACCACGGGACTGATCTCGCCGACCTCGAGCTTAAACGCCACGTCATCGGCGGCTTTCGGCAAAAGGCCGCGTGGGATTACGCCTAGGTCGCCGCCGTCCTTCTTGCTCTGGCACTGCGAAACGTTGCGGGCGACCTCCGCGAAATCGGCGCCGTCGAGAATCTGCTTCCGGATTTTTTCGAGCGTCATGACGGAGAACTCGTTCGTCTTGACGATCTCCTGGATGCTGTGATCGATCTCCTCCTGCGAGATCTTCAGCTTGCTGCGTACCGCGACGTTCCACAGCTTCTCGATCACGATCCCGTCCTCGAACTCTTTGTGCATCGTTTCGGGATCGAGCGGTCCCTTGTTGAAGAAGTCGTTGGTTGTCCAGTTGCGCCTGCGCATCGTGGCGGCAAGCGTCTGGAGGCTGTTCGCGCGATCGGCCGGCGTGACCTGGATCTTTTGACGGATCGCCTCATTCATCAAGACGGTCTTAAAGATGAAGGTACGGATGGAACGCTTGCGGTAATACTCGATCGCCTCATCCATTTTGTTGGAGGGGATTATCAGGTGTTCCGTGCGGATTGCATCCGTCAAAAAACCCTTCGCGCGTTTTTCCATGTCCGCGAACGTCAGCGGGGTGTCATCGACCTGCGCCACGATTTGGTTGGGGTCTTCCAAAAAGCGAGCTACGGCTTGCTGGGAGGCGGAGCCGGAAGCGCCGGAAGATGAGCCAGGCGCGTTCTTCTCGGAAGACGTAGAGTTCTTTCCGCACCCGAGGAAGAGCAGGATCGAGATAAAGATGATCGCCGAACAGAAAACAGGGACTTTCCGCATAACAGGATTCCTTTCAAAAAGTTGCCATCCATTTTACAGGAAAAGAAGCCGGATTCATAGGAGAAAAGTTGGGGGTATAAGTTCGTAAGTTCGCCGGGTAAGCGCGTTCAGCCGGTTGACCGAAAATCAAAAAAAAGATTTTTGGTATTTACTCAATTTGACATTTTGCTAAAATGTGTCATTCCTAACGAGCTACGAAGGATATGCAGATTCAGACAATAGCATACGCACTACCGGATCAGGTGCTGGACAATCGGACGTTGAGCCAATTGTACACGGGGTGGAGTGAAGAGAAGATCTTCAACAAAACCGGCGTGTCGAAACGTCATGTGGCGGTGACGGAAACAGCCGTGGATCTGGCGGAGAACGCCTGCAACCAGCTCTTTGCCCAGGGCGTGGATAAGACGCAGGTAGATTTTCTCCTGTTGTGTACGCAGTCTCCCGATTACCGTCTGCCGTCATCCGCCTGCATCCTGCAGGATCGGATCGGGCTTCCGAAGAGTTGCGGCGCAACGGATATTGACTTGGGGTGTTCCGGCTACGTGTACGGTTTGGCCTTTGCCAAGGGACTGCTCGCTACGGGAATGGCGCGGAAGGTCCTGCTCGTTACATCTGATACCTATACCAAATATCTTCATCCGATGGATCGCTCCGTGCGCACCATCTTCGGTGACGGTGCGGCAGCTACCCTGATCACGGGGGATGGGGCAGGTGAAATCGGCGAGTTCGTTTTCGGAACGGACGGTTCCGGTGCGGGGCAGCTGATCATCCCGACCGGCGGCAGCAAGGAGCCGATGACGCCGGAGAGCGGTGTGGCGGTCGAAGACAAGTTCGGCAATGTCCGTTCCCGCGACAACCTGTACATGAACGGGCAGTCGATCTTCCGTTTCACGCTGCGCGTGGTCCCGAAGGCTGTGGAAGAAGTGCTGGAAAAGAACGGGATGCGGAAGGAAGACATTGACCTCTACGTGTTTCATCAGGCGAACGCATTCATGTTGCAGGCGCTCCGCAAAGAGATGGATCTTCCGGAAGAGAAGTTTTACATCAACATGGAAGATGTCGGCAATACCGTATCCTCCACCATCCCGATCGCGCTGAAGCGCGCGGAAGAAGAAGGACGCCTGACGCGCGGCATGAACGTGATGATGGCCGGATTTGGGGTGGGGCTCTCTTGGGCGGCAACCATTGTCCGCTGGTAGAGTGGCTAGAAGCGCTAGAATGGCTAGAAGCGCTAGCCAGCTACCAACCAGCTACAAGCTATAAGCTGCCAGCCACCCGCTACCAGTCACCTCATTTCGTGGTGATTTTTCCGCCCGAAAAAATCTGAAAATGCGGCTTTATTTTTCCTGCTGGCTTTGCTATACTGTTTTCCGTTTTCATTTCCAGCGGATGCTGGTTTTCGGATTGATTAACGAAGGAGATTGGAATGAAGAAGCCCGTTGCTATTTTCGCGATTTTGTGTTCGACGCTTTGTTTCATGGGGTGCAATAAGGCAACAGCCGTTGACAAGGATGGGAAGCCTGCCCCTCTCTCGCCTGAAGTGGTCGAGCAGAAAATGCAGACTGCCGGTCAGCCCGCAGCCGCTCAGCCGGCAGCCGAAGTGCCGCCCGTGAAACCGGCTGATCCGAACGAGGTGCTCATTTCTGTCGGCGATGCGAAGCTCGTGCGCAAGGATCTCGATGCGCAGGTGAATGCGCTCATCAAGGCGCAGAACGTTCCGGCGGAACAGATCCAGATGGCGAAAAACTACTTCGAGCAGAACCTCGCCCGTCAGTTCGTCGTCCGCACCGTGCTGATGCAGAAGGCGACGGAGGATCAGATCACGATCACCGATGAAGAGAAGAAGAAGCGCGTGGATGAGATCAACGAGCAACTGAAGAAGAGCAACACGACGCTGGAAGAGCAGCTGGCGAAATCCCCGTTCGGCAAGGAGACGGCGCAGAAGGAATTCGATGACGGAATGTTGCTCGACAAGCTGTTGAAGGTTGCGGTCGTCGATAAGATCGAAGTGAAGCCGGAAGAGGTCAAGAAGGAGATTGACGCGATCAAGGCCAACAACGCGAAGGTAGAGGAAGAGAACAAGAACCTCGACGCGAAGAAGGGCGAAGCAAAGAAAAAGATCGAGGGGTTGAAGAAGCAGATCGCCGACGGCGCGGATTTCGCGAAGCTGGCGAAGGAACACTCCGATTGCCCCAGCAAGGAGAAGGGCGGCGACCTGGGCGAGTTCCAGCGCGGCCAGATGGTGAAGGAGTTTGAAGAGGCCGCCTTCACGCAGCCGATCGGCAAGGTGGGCGAGATCGTCGAGACGAAGTTCGGGTACCACCTGATCCTCGTGACCGCGAAGAATCCTGCGGTCGAGGCGAAGGATGGCAAGCCGGCGAAGCCGGAGACGGTTAAAGCCTCGCACATCCTGGTGAAGACTCCGGAAGCCCAGCAGCCCCGTCCCGTTCCTTCGGAAAAGGAAATGATGGAGATGCTGAAGAACCGTCAGGCGCAGCAGTCTATCCAGACCTACATCCAGGATCTGATCAAGAAGGCGAAGATCGAGAACAAGGCCTTCCCGGATATGAAGTTCTAGTTTTGCGTGTGCCTGTAGCTCAGTTGGACAGAGCACAAGATTCCTAATCTTGGGGTCGCGGGTTCGACTCCCGCCAGGCATACCAGTTTGGGTGGTGGCAGGTAGGTGCCGCGTCCAGAATGACGCGGAACAGAACTGGGGCGTTTCAGGTCTGCGGAGAGGTGATTGGAGCGTTCGGTTGCGCGGCAGAGATGCCGCGCTTCCTTTTCCAAACTCCCAGTCCCGCTTTTCGCTTTCAGTTGGGCGGCTTGCCCGCCTGTAGTCACAAAGGAGTTCAAAATGAAGAGTCGTTGTCGTGTTTGGCTGTTTGCCGTCTCTCTGTTCGCTTGTGGTTTGACCGCTTCGGCGAGGTTGCAGTTCTCGATCGTTTCGGATCATGCGGACTGCCTCTACCGGTGCGGGGAGGTGGCGACCTTCACCGTGACCGTGACGGAAAGCAACGAGGTTCGTGCCACATCTGGCGAGGTCCGTGTTCGCGTGGACAACTTTGGACCGCAGGAGCAAGGGATATATACCTTCGATCTGTCGAAGCAGAATCCTTTTACGGTGAAGGGAACCCTGGACACCCCGGGATTCCTCCGTCTTTGTCTCTCCGGCAAGAATGCCAAGGATCTCGTGTGGAGTGTCGGGTACGAGCCGGAGAAGATCGAGAAAGGTTCTCCCTCGCCCGCCGATTTCGATGCCTTCTGGTCGGCTGCCGCCGCCCGTCTTGAGTCGGAGGTTCCGATCGATGCGCAGATGACGCGGATCGAGGAACGCTCCACGGCGGATTTCGACTTTTACCGTGTCAGCTTCGCCACCTTCGGGCGTCGCGTTCACGGGTACCTTTCGATTCCCAAAGACGCTTCGCGTGCGCCCTTCCCGGTGTCGGTTCAAGTTGCCGCCGCAGGGTTCGGGAACTGGACGAACAACATGGGGGGAAGGAAAGACCGCATCAATCTGTTCTTTGCAGTCTATCCGTTTGAACCCGACTGGAAATGGCAGGAGAAAAACCTGAAGGCGAAGTACGACGAGATGGATGCCGCCTATCGGAAGAACTATGGGACAGGGTATTCGTGCGCGGGAATCGCCGATTCGCGCGAGTCTTATTTCTTCTATCCGGTCATCCTCGGGATCAACCGCGCGATCAACTGGCTGGCGGCCCGTCCGGATGTCGATCGGCAGAACTTTGTCTATTCGGGAACCTCGCAGGGTGGGGGATTCGGATTCTACCTTTGCGGATTGAACAAGCATTTCACCAAGGGCGCGTTTTTCGTGCCGGCGATCACCGACACGCTCGGTTACCTCAAGGGACGCATGAGCGGCTGGCCGCGTATCATTGAAAGCCAGCCGGAGCAGAAGAAGGCGGAGGCGTTGAAAAACGCGCCGTACTTTGACGGCGCGAACTTCGCGGCTCGTATCCGCATCCCGGTGCGCGTGGCGGTCGGTTTCTCCGACACGACCTGTCCGCCCTGTGCGGTCTATGCCGCCTTCAACGCCATCCCGGTTGCCGACAAGCAGATGACGCATGGCTTCGGCATGACGCATTCGTGCCGCGGTGACATCTACAACAAGCTCGGCAAGTGGCTGGAAACACGCTAGGCGGCGCACATTACGTCGCCTAAGATGGGTTGCGCTGCCGCGCAACCCACAAAACCTTTTTCCGTCGCCTTATTTCTTTTCCAGCAGGGATTTCAGGTGTTCGACGTAGGGCTTTCCGCCGCCCTGCTTGTAGCCGGTGCGTGCCAGTTCCTTGCCCTCCGCATCGATCAGGAGAACGGTCGGATAACCTCTGACACCGTAGTCTTTCGCGAGTTTCTGGTTTTGGCGCTTCACCTTGTCTGAGATCTTCTTCGATTGAGGGAAGTCGGCGATGAAGAGGACGAGATTCTCTTTCGCATACTTTTTGAACTCTTTCGATTCCAACACTTCGTTGTGAAGTTTCACGCACCACGGGCACCAGTCGCTTCCGGTGAACAGCGCGAAGATCGGAAGTTTCGATTTCTCCGCCTCTTTCTGCGCGGCCTCGAAGGAATCCAGCCAAGTAAACTTTTTCTTGTGCGCGGTAGCCGTATTCAGCGGTGTCAACTGGCGCGGCGGCTGCGGGTTGAGCGGTGCGATGTCACCAAACGCGAATGAGCCGATCAAGGCGCATCCGATTCCCAGTAGGATTGTTTTCTTCATCTCATTTCTCCTTTCGGTTCATTTCGACGAAACGAGGGTCACTTACCTTGTTTCGGCGAGAACTTTCACTACGATTTTCTTGACGAGTGATGCCCCATCCGTGGAAAGACAGGGGGCATGCGGTTCACCGGGGAAGAGGACCATGCATACGCCCTCCTTCACAAGACAGAGCATTGGCGTTCCGTGGCAGAACGCGCAGTCGGTCTCCGCGTCGTAAGGTGAGATCTCCTTTTTCCCGGCATCCGACGGCATATACCCGATCAGCTCATTTCCCGAGATGATGTACTGGATGTCGATGTACCGGCGATGGGTTTCGAACCTTCCCTCCGTATGCTCTTTCGTCAGGTAGGTCTGGACATTCGCGTAGAGACGGTCGCCATCCAAGTTGATCCGTCCATCCGGCAACGACGCCAAATCCGTTTCACGCAAAAAGGCAAAGGCGCGTGGGAAGAGCGGGTGGATTGCCTCGTAGCGGGCGGAACGTTTCAGTTCGTCAAGAATCATGGCAATCGCCTCCTCATTCCGGAATCATCAAACGCCAGGGAATCGTACCGCTTTTCTTCGCCTTGAGAGGAATCGCGGTGGAGATAAGCCCTTCCGGTGCAGACGGAGGGGTTACGCCAGTGGTCGCGACAGGTGCGGGAGCAGCAGGCGCGGGTGCCTTTGCCACAGAGGCCTGCGCAGGTTGCGATGCCGTCGCGGGGGGAGTCGCAATCTGGGCAACGGCAGGCGCGGGCGTTGGAGGCTGCGTCTGCGCCGTCGCGGGGGGAACGCTAGCAGACTGAACTGCCGTGGGTGTCTTTGCCGCGGGAGCAGGCGTGGGAGCCTTTGACGCTACAGCGACTGGCGCAGGTTGCGGTGCCGGAGCGGGGCTGGTGGTTGGGGCAACGGCAGGCACGGGTGCTGGAGGCTGTGTCTGCGCCGTCGCGGGGGGAACGCTGGCGGGTTGAGAAACGCCAGCGGATTGCGGTGCCGGAGCGGGGACGCGAGCTGGTTGGGCAGGCGCGGCAGAAGCGGCGTAGCTTTCCGGAGCGGGGACGTGTGCGGGGAGTTGCGCCGCTTTCCGTTTCGCCTCGTCTTGTTCCTTCAGCTGACGATAGTAGGATGGCGGTTTGAGGATGCCGACGCCGCGCGAATCGTACTGGGGGGATGTCCAGGTTAACTCCTGCGACTTCTGCTTTTCTTCCGCTTGTTTTTGATTCGCCTCCTGCTGTTTCTTCAGCTGTTCTTGGAACTGCTGGTTCTGCTGTTGCATGGCGAGCATTTGTTCGCGCAGCAGTTCCAAATCCGATTTCTTCTTCTCCTCTTCTTTTTTGTCCAGTTTTGCCGCGAGCGCGTTGAGGCTTTCCAGTTGCTTGGCCACTTCGGGGGGGAGCGCGGCTTGCGGTTGTTGCGCGGGAGGCGTCTGCACGACAACCGGCTGCGGTTGCGTATAGGGCTGCTGCATCCCTTTGTTCAAGGCCGCGTCCAACAGCTTCGCCTGAAGCGAGGACATCTGGTTGAACATCGAGAATCCGATCGCGAAGAATCCGGCGATCACAAGGACAAGGACGGCCGCGAACGTGATGGAGAGTTGCACCACGCGCTTACGCGCCTGGGCACGTTCCGTCTCGATGTAGTCCTGAAACGCTTTCAGGACCGGGAACTGCTCCATGCCGGATTGCGACGCGGCGTTGTACAACGCGACGAATCCGCCGCCTTGCTCGGGTGGTGGAGGCGGGAATGGCGGGGCGTTGGGCGGAATGTTTTTGGGAGGAATGTCGTTCATCTCTTCTCCTTCTGGCTTGTCCGTAATTCGGTTAGACGGCGGCGTCGGCACCTGCGGTTCGGGCGGCGGCCTCCAGCGTGTTAAACAGCAACATGGTGATCGTGAGCGGCCCGACTCCACCCGGAACCGGCGTGAGGAGCGAGGCCACTTGGCTAACGGAATCAAAATCCACGTCTCCGCAGAGGCGGTAGCCGCGCGTGCGCGTCGCATCGGGAATGCGGTTCACGCCGACATCGATGACGACGGCGCCGGGCTTCACCATGTCACCCGTTACGGTGTTGGCGTGACCGGCGGCTACGATCAGGATATCCGCGTTCTTCGTGTAGAATGCCAGGTCGCGTGTACGCGTGTGGCAAATGGTGACAGTCGCGTCCCCTCCCGGTCCTTTGCGAGAGAGCAGGTGGGCGACGGGCTTTCCAACGATGTTGCTCCTTCCAATTACAACCGCGTGTTTGCCGGCGGTTTCGACTCCGGCCTTCAGCAGCATCCGAATAATCCCGTGCGGGGTGCAGGGGAGGAAACAGGGAAGCCCGATCATCATGCGCCCGACGTTGACAGGCGTGAATCCATCGACATCTTTTTCAGGGGAAATCGCTTCAATCACCGCATTCTCATCGATACCTTTGGGAAGGGGAAGCTGCACCAGAATTCCGTGAATCTGGGGGTCCGCATTCAGCTGTTGAACCACCGCCACGATTTCGTTCTGCGTCGCGGTGGCCGGAAGGCGGATTTCCTTGGAACGGATGCCCGCTTCGGCACACGCCTTCTCCTTCGCGGTGACATAGGAGACAGAGGCAGGATTCTCGCCGACCAGAAGCACGCCCAGACCGGGTTCGATTTGTTTCGATGCTTTCAGTTCTGCGACCTTACCGCGAATTTCCTCCCGCATTTCTGCGGCAAGTTTTTTCCCGTCCAACAACTCTGCGCCCATCTTCGATTTACTCCGTGTGATCAAGAAAGGAATACTTTAGCAAAAATCAAGCGACCCGGCGAGAAAATTCGTTCGTTTCGATTGCGACCGAGAAATTCAAGGTTCGCCCCCTAGAATGACGCGAAGTTCGAGAACCTCAAGGCTTGCCTATCAGTTGGCTGAGTGAGCGGCGGCATCTGTCGTCGTCCTCTTTTCAGGCTTGACAGGAGGGATGGGAAAATAGCAGACTAGTTGCTTTTGGAGGGTGTCGGATGAGTGACGTCAACTCAGTAGCTTTGCCAACCGTACGGCGTTTGCCGTTGATGTTACGCCATATCCAGGAGCATATTGCGGCTGGGGATGGTTTCGTCTCCAGTTCTCTGCTCGCCAAAGAGCTTCAGATGGATCCGATTCTCGTGCGGAAGGCGTTGGCCGCGACGGGCGTGGTCGGCATTCCGCGTCTCGGTTTCCCGGCACGCGAACTGGAACGGTCGATCCTCGCGTTTCTGGGATGGGACAGCATGACGGATGCCGTGCTGTGCGGCGTCGGGAACATGGGGCGCGCGTTGCTCGGGTATCAGGGGTTTGAACAGTACGGGTTGCGGATTGTCGCGGCGTTCGATATCGATCCGGACCTCATCGGGAAACGGATCAACCGGATTGAGGTTCACGCGATGCGCCGGATGAAACAGCTGATTCAGAAGATGACGGTGAGGATCGGGATTCTTACCGTTCCCGCCGATGTGGCGCAGGCTGTCGTCGATGCGATGATCAGTGCGGGGATTTGCGGGGTTTGGAATTTCACCCCATCCAAACTGATTGTTCCGGACGGGGTTGTCGTGCAACGGGTCGATCTCGCGTCCAGTCTCGCGGTTCTCTCGCATAAGCTGGCGGCGCTCAGCGCGAAACAGTAGGGGAGTGGAAATGGTCAGGATGCGAATTTGTGCTGTTGCGCTTGGTGTGTTGTCTTGTTTTGACCCCATGTTTGCCGAGGAGGTTTCTCCCCTTCGCCAACGTGTTCTCTCTCAGGCGCCTTCGGTTCTTTTCGTAACGCGAAAGCAATACCGCAAGGATCATCACAACACGGCGACGCTCTTTCAATGCGGAGAGGTCAACGAGAAGTCCTACGACACGGAGGGCTGCCTCAAGATTCTGGATGTGAAGTCGGGACTCGTCGAGACGTTGTTCGATCCCGGTAAAGGCGCGACGGTTCGTGATCCGGACGTGAGCTTCGACGGGAAGCGTGTCGTTTTCGCCATGCGGAAGAACGCCTCCGAAAACTACCACATCTACATGATCGAGCTGGAAACCAGCGCTGTGAAACAGTTGACCCGGCAGTGCGATGTCACGGATGTCGATCCGTGCTGGTTGCCCGACGGCGGAATTGTCTTTGCCTCCACGCGAGAACCGAAGTACTGCGGTTGCAACAACCGCATCATGTGCAACCTCTTCCGGATGGAGGGGGACGGCGCAAACATTTACCAGATCGGGCGTTCAACGCTTTTCGAGGCGCATCCGTTCGTGATGGACGACGGACGGATTCTGTACGACCGTTGGGAGTATGTGGATCGGGATTTCGGCAGTGCGCAGGGGCTGTGGACGTGTAATCCCGACGGGACGGCTCATGCGTTGTACTGGGGTAACAACACGGAGAGTCCCGGTGGAATCTTGAACGCGCGTACACTGCCGGGTGACGGTTCGCGCGTGCTGGCTGTGCTGGGCGCGTGCCACAACCGTCCGTGGGGTGCGCTGGGGTTGATTGACCGCAAGAAGGGAATCGATGGACCGGTTCCCGTGATTCGCACCTGGCCGTCGAATTATCTGCATCAAGTTTGCGTTTCGAGTGACAAGTACCGGATTGATTCGCCGAATTCGGTTCCGTTGAAGTATCAGGATCCGTTTCCCTTGGATGACGCGCATTACTTGTGCGTGCGTCAGATGGATGCGAAATCCGAGGCGACCGGAATCTTCTGTCTGGATGCCTCGGGTGCGGAGGAGTTGCTGTACGCTGAGGCGCCGGGGTGCTTCGATCCGATGCCAATCCGCCCCCGCAAGTTGCCGCCCGTCCGTCCCCGGCAACGGAATTTCGATTCGCCGCACGCGCCAGGACGATTCTACTTGCAGAATGTCATGATCGGTACGCACATGGAGGGTGTCGCCCCCGGTACGATCAAGGCCCTGCGCGTGATCGAGTCCCCGGAGAAGCGTAACTGGACGCACACCTATTGGGGCGGACAGGGAACGCAGTGGCCGGGAATGAACTGGCTGAACTTCGAGAACAAGCGGATTCTCGGTACGGTTCCCGTGGAGGCGGACGGGAGCGCGTATTTCGAGGTTCCCGGCAACACCTTCGTCTTCTTTCAGGCGTTGGATGAGAAGGGGATGATGGTGCAGTCGATGCGTTCCGGCACATACGTGCAACCGGGGGAGACGTACGGGTGCGTGGGATGTCACGAGAACCGCATCGGCGGAACGCCTGTGACCGACCAGGTGCTGGCGATGCGCCGTCCGCCCTCTCGGCTGGATGGATGGCAGGGAATGCCGCCGCGCCTCTTCTCGTTCCAGCGCGAGGTTCAGCCGATCTTCAACCGCCATTGCGTGTCGTGTCACGACTACGGGAAACCCGCCGCCGAGAAGTTGAACCTGGCGGGCGACCGGGATACCGTTTTTTCCACCTCGTATGTGGATCTCTGGTTGCTGGGCGGCATCTCTTGCGTGGGTGCGGGCGGCGCGGAAACACGCCCCGCTCTCTCGTGGGGTTCGCGCGTTTCGAAAATCGTGCGGATGTCGCAGAACGGTCACGGGCGCGTGCAGCTCTCGAAACCCGAGATGGACACGCTGATCGCCTGGTGCGATCTGAACGCGCCGTACTATCCGAATTTCGAGTGCGCGTATCCGCAGAATCAGGCGGGGCGTTCCCCGCTATCCTTTGCGGAGGTGAAGCGGGTGCAGCAGTTGAGCGGTGTGAAGCTGGCGGATCAACACTGGTACAGGCAGCGGTCACAGTTCAGTTTCGACCGTCCTGAAGTCAGTCGGATTTTGACATCGGCAATCTGTGCCACGAATGAAAGCGCGCGCGCCGAGGTGTTGTCAATCATTCGGAAGGGGCAGGAGCGTCTCTACGCCAAGCCGCGCAACGACATGGACGGGTTCTACCCCTGCGAGAAGGATGTTGCGCGGCTGAACAAGTACGAGAAGAGTCAGGCTCGCGAGGAACAGGTGTACGCGGCGATCCGCGAGGGACGGAAGCTCTACGATGAGGAATAGGAGTTTGGTGTTGGCTGCCAGCTAAGTGAGAAAGGAGTTCACATGAAACGTGATCAGGAAATGAGGTTTGGATGGAGCGGCTTGCTTTGGCTGGCCGTCGGTTCGCTGTTTTCGGAGTGTTGGGCGGTCGAAGCGTTGCCGCAGCAACCGTTGCTGAAGCGCGATACGGTCATTGCGGCGGCGCGTGAGGTCACGGCGGAGAGGTTCCCCGACGCGGATTCGGCGATGGTGGATGACGCGGTGTCGGTGGCGTACCGTGAAGACGGAACGGACGAGACCTGGGATGACGAGTACATCAAGGTCTTGACGGAAAAGGGACGCCGCAATGTCTCGGTGCTGACGCTCGGATTCAACGACTTCTATGGGTCGGTACGTGTCGTGAAGGCAGAGATTATCAAGGCCGACGGGCGTGTGATCGATGTCGATGTCGCGAAGAACAGTCGCGTGATGATTGATTCCGGGCAGATGAAATCCAACATCTATGATCCGAGTCAGAAGCGGATGACGCTCTCCGTCCCCGGCCTTGAGGTGGGCGATATCCGCCACGTGCTCGTCTGCCGCGAGACGTTGAAGACGCGGATGCCGGATGCCTGGTGCGACTATCAGACCTTTGAGGCGGATGTGCCGATCATCCAGACGAGCTACTCCGTCTCCGTGCCGAGCAACCGTCCGCTGGCGCGCGTCGTGCTCCGTTCTCCCGTCACCAACACGGTCACGACCAGCGTGACGCAGCAGGAGGGCGGGCGCACCTTGCAGACCTGGCGCGTGAAGAATGTGCCGCAAATGTTCCCCGAACCTTCCATGCCGGCCGCCTACACCGTCGTGCAGCGGCTGTTGCTGAGTACGGTTCCCGACTGGGAAACCGTCTCGCGCTGGTACTGGAAGCTCTGCGAGAAGCCGCTTTCGGATATTACGCCTGAAATGCGCGAGAAGGTTGCCGAGTTGACCAAGGACGCGAAGACGCGCGACGAGAAGATGCGGGCGATTTTCAAATTCGTCTCGCAGCAGATTCGGTACATGGGCGTGACGACCGAAACCGTCGCGCCGGGCTATGAGCCGCACAATGTCAGCGTGACCTTCCACAACCGGTACGGCGTTTGCCGCGACAAGGCTGCGTTGCTCGTCACGTTGCTGCGCCTGGCCGACATTCCCGCCTATCCCGTGCTGATCAATGTCGGCCCGAAGATCGACGAGGAAGTACCGTTGCCCTATTTCAACCATGCGATCACGGGGGCGGAAGGCGAGGACGGCTCGCTGGTGCTGATGGACTCCACCAACGAAAGCACACTTGATTTGTTCCCTGCCTACTTGGGGAACTGCTCGTATCTCGTGGCGAGCGAGAAGGGGGAGCCGTTGCGCGTCTCCCCGATCTACCCCGCCGAGAAGGAATTGGTCAGGATCACGACCAAGGGCGGGATCGACGAGATCGGAACCGCGACTTTCAAAAGCTCGTTGCAGTTCGACGGAATCAATGACGATGCCTACCGCAGTCACTTCTTGCGCATCAAGAAGGAGCAGCGCCGCGTTTTCTTCGAGAAGATTTTGAAGGCCCGTCTCTCCGGTGCGGAGGTGATGCGCTGCGAGATCCTTCCCGAGAATCTTCAGGATACCGCGACCCCGTTGTCGGTGGAAGTGGCGTACCGCGTTCCGAATTACCCGGTGCGCGGCGAGAAGCTCGATACGCTCCCCCTCCCGTGGCTGGGAACGGCTTTCGGGTATGTCAATTTCGTGGTCGGGCAGACGGGATTGAAGGAACGCAAGTATCCCTACCAGACTGAGATCGCGTGCGGTGTCGAGGAGCGCGTCACCCTGAACCTCCGCGACGGCATGAAGAGCGAGAACGCCGAGCTGCCGCCGGTGAAAAGTATCGACAGGGGGCATGTCGAATTCGTGCTCTCGATGGAGCTGGACGGGCAAATGCTGAAGGCGCGTCGGCAGTATCTGGTGAAGACCGTCGAGTTTTCCCCCGAGGAGTACCAGGTCTTGAAGGGAACGCTGGAAGAGATCGAGGAGGCAGGAAAGTTCTGTCCGCTCTTCCCGGCGAAAGGGAAGAATCTGGTTCCGGACGAGGAAATCCTTTTCGACCGCGTGGAAACGGTTTTGGGGTCGGAACACGACTGGTCTTCCGTGCATACCTGGTCGAAGAGGATCCTCTCGTACAACGGAACGAAAAAGGCGGCGGAGGTAAAGATCGGCTACAATCCCGTCTGGCAGTCGCTGGAACTGGTTTCCGCGGTCGTCTCGAACGCGAACGGGAAGGTCTTCCATGCCAAGCAGGAGGAAATCCACCAGATGGATCTCCCGTGGGTCGCCTCCGCGCCGCGTTATCCGGCAGGGAAACAGATGGTCGTCAACCTGCCCGGCGTGGAGATCGGCAGCGTCATCACCGTCACCACGCGCTTCCGCCAGATCGACTCGCCCTTTTATTCCCGCGTACAGTCTTTCGGCGGATTCACGCCCATCGGCGAGGAGTTTTTCTCCCTGACCGTGCCGAACGGGCTGACGCCGAAGTTCCAGACCTACAACCTCGACTCGGTCGTGGGCCGGGTCTCGACCAACGACACGGGCGTCGTCTATTCGTGGACGGATCACAACCGCGAACCGTTGAAGACGGAATCCTCCCTGCCGCCGTGGCACTTCTATCAGCCGACGCTCTACCTGACCTTCGGCGATTGGAAAACCTACGCGGGCGAGGTGTCGGCGGCGTTTGAACGCGCTCTGTCGGGAAGCGAGGCAGCGACAGCCAAGGCGAAGGAGCTGACGGCGACCGCGAAGAGCGACCGCGAGAAGGTTCTGGCGATTCGCAAGGAGATCATGCGGACGATTCGCGTGGCGGGTCCCGGTTTCCTGGAGCTTCCGTTCTCGACCCTCTCCGCGCCGGACCGGACCTTGGCCGATCGCTACGGTCATGCGGCGGATCGCGCGCTGCTGCTGTTGTCGATGCTCCGCGCGGTCGGTTGCCAGGCGGAAATCGTGCTGGCCTCCACCGACGACTCGCGTTATCCGCGTTATCGTCAGCCGACACGCGACTATCCGCAACAGCGCTACTTCCGCGAGCCGATCGTGCGGGTGCGTTGCGGCGAAGACACCTACTATCTCAACGAGGGGACGCAGTACAGTGAACTGGGGACCTCCGACATCGACGGTTCCTATATCCTGAAACTGGACGGGACGATCGAGACGGTTGAGGTTCCGGAGAGATTGAAAGACCGTGATCGTGAAGAGATGACCGTGGATTTGGATGCGCACGGGTTGGCCACCATTACCGTCACGAACTGGTATTTCGGCACGAGCGTCGGCACCTTCCGCCAGGCCTACAAGGAGATCCTTCCCGAAGATCTTCGCCGCCATACGCTGGAGGTCGTCGGCGCACTGGCGAAATCCGCCGAACCCGATTCGCCGCTCATTTCCGAGACGGACGCCTATCCCGGCTACCAGACCTTCCGCGCCAAGGTTCCGCACTATGCGATCCTTCAGGGAAATCGGATGACCCTGCGCGTCCGTGACTTGCTGGAGCAGATTTTCCCGATGCGTGAAGACACCCGCGAGAACCCCATCTTCCTTTCCGAGGTGAGTTTTTCCGAGTTCGTCTATCGGGTTCTCTTCCCGAAGGGATTCACGTCCTTCCCGATTCTCCCGCGCTCGTTCTCGTGGACCCTGCCGAACGGTGTCGGCACCGTTTCTTTCCGCGTGGAGAAAACGACGACTTCCGAGGGACGGTGCGCCCTGACAATCACACGGACGATCAACCGGAAAAGCGGTTTCCTTCCCGCCGAGTTGTATCCGTCTGTTCTCGAATACAACCGCCTGATGACCCACCCCGCACGATTCACGATTGTCGCTGAAAGGGAAGACAAGTAGGGGGGGCGCTGCGCGCCAGCTGAGAAGCTGAAAAGCTGAGAAGCGGGGAAGTGGAGAGGCTGAGAAGTGGAGAGGCGCATCTCGCGTGTCCGGTTTATCCAGAATATCCGGCTAACTTATCGGCAAGGGGTTCAGATGAAAAAGAATTGGGTTCGTTCGGTGTTGTTTTTCGCGTGTGTTGGATACGCCTGTTCCACGTTTGTCGCGACGGGGGAAGAGGTGCCGCTCGCGGATCCTTTTATCTTGTGTGCGCAGGATCGGTACTACGCCTACGGGACGCACTCGCCTGACGGAATCGCGGTTTACACCTCAGACGATTTGCGCAACTGGAAGGCAGCGGGGCTTGCGCTCTCCAAAGAAGACAGCTACGGGGAAAAGAACTTTTGGGCACCGGAGGTCTATCGGTACAAGGGAAAGTACTATCTCTTCTACACCGCGAACGAACACATTTGCGTGGCGACGGCGGATCATCCGCTCGGACCTTTCCGTCAAACCGTGAAAAGACCCATGCTGGACGAGAAGGCGATCGACAATTCCCTGTTCGTGGATGCCGACGGAACGCCTTACCTGTTTTTTGTCCTCCTTCGCGGGGAGAATGCGGTCTGGATGGCGGAACTGGAACGCGATCTCTCGCGTGTCAAAACCGAAACGCTGCGCTTCTGTACGCATGCGGAGCAGGCGTGGGAGTTGCAGATGGGAAAGTGCAATGAAGGGCCATTCGTCCTGAAGCACGGCGGTGTCTATCACCTGACCTACTCTGCCAACGATTTCCGATGCAAGGGATACGGGATCGGGTGTGCGACGGCGAAGAGCTTGATGGGACCTTGGAAGAAACTTCCGGACAATCCGATCCTCACTCGATACGGAGATCGCGTCGGTGTCGGCCACCATTCGTTCTTTACCGATCGGAACGGCGCATTGCGCGTCGTCTTCCACACGCACAACAGTCCGGAGCAAGTCGCTCCCCGTACCATGCATATCGCCGATGCCTACTGGCACAGCGACCGCCTGTGCATCGACCTCTCCCGCGTGATCGACGCACGGGAGGAGCGGAGCAGGGAGTAGTCGAAAGACATCGATGGCTATCGCCTGCAATCGATTGCCCAACCACCGCACTACTCAACCACCTAACCACCCGACCGGCAGCAAGCGAAGGAAATCGCGCCAGTTTACCGGATGCTCATGATGGAGCCGACTTGGTAGATGCGTTCGGCGCAGCCGATATCGACACCGCGTCCCCAGACGCGCGGGTTGCCGTAAAGGTCGGTCGTGCCCTCTGTCATCCACGTCTCCACAACGCCCTTGTTGAATTGTGGGGAGTTGGCCGCCGGTGTGACATTGCCGCTCATCATGTCCTCGAAAATCGGAGCCTCGTTCAGGCAGTGGTTTGCCTCCGTGAAGCGCAACGGCAGGGCGGGCCAGACAAGGCAGTAGGTATAAGGGTTGCTCCCGTCTTCCCGGCACCAGTCGGCGCTGGTGTCAACCGAACCCTTCACCAGCGGATCCTGGAAGACGCAGTTCACGAAAGAGGCACCCCAGCGGTGGTGGACATTCCCGCTGGCGGTGGAGCTGTTGTTCGAAACAAAGGTACAGGACGAGACGACTACATCGCTGTACGTGACCAGGACCAACGCGCCTCCGGCGGCATCAACTTTGTTAGCGGTATCGGTTGTGCGGTTGAACGCGAAGAACGAATTACGGATCGTTCCCGGTGTCTCATTCGCGCTGTTTTCGCGGATGCTGACAGCGCCGCCCTGCCGCAGGGAGGTGTTATTTGTGAAGACGCAGGAGTCTATCGTGAAATACGCGGCGTGATTCCAGGATGCTCCGATTGCGCCACCGCGAGAGCCTGTTGAATTCCCTACGAAAACGCAGTTCGAAACTGTACACCGGCTATTGGATGTTTGCGTCCAAAGGAAGATAGCGCCTCCGCCCTGATTATCACTTACCGTATCCGGATCGGTGCTGTTCTCCTCGAAGCGAGAGTTGAGGAAACTTACATTCGAATCGTTACAAATGCGGGCGACGCCGCCGGAAAGCCGCGAGGTGTTCCGATAGAAGAAACAGTTGTCACAGCGGGCTGTTGTAAGGTTGACCTGATCCAGGCAGGAACCCAGCGCAGCCAGATTGTTTGAAAAGACACATGAATTCATGGACAGCTGGGTACCGTTTTCCTGCAAGCGGATTGCTCCGCGCGAGTTGCTAGAGTCAGAGAGGGGCTGACTCTCGTTTCCGGAGAGTTCACACTGGTCCAGCGTAACGGATACCTTTCCCTGAACCTGTAGCGCGCTGCCGTAAAGCGCAATGTTGCCTCGGAATTTCGCACCGGAGAAGACAAGCGGTTTCTTGCTGTTCCGGAAACGAGCCGCGCCGCCGCAGTCAAGCGAACGGTTCGCGATAAACGTCGTGTTGGAGCAGTAAAGCTCGCTGTCGGCATTGCTTGCCTCGAATGCGGAACTATACGTCGCAAAGTTGTTGGTGAAGGTGCATCCCACCATCGTCAGCGTACCTGCGCCAAGTGTGACCGCGCCACGCCCACTCATCGCCGGCGCGTTCGTGACGGCTCGGTTGTCGGCGAAAAGACAGTTTTCAATCCGTACCAGATTCTTGTCTCCGGGACTGACTAAAATTGCCGAACCGTAAGAATCGTTCCGGGTTTCGGAGACCAGGGTGTTGTTGGAAAAGACGCAGTCGGTGATGAGGGCAGGTGTCGTGGTGGAGGTTGAACCGATATTGACGGTCGCCCAGCAGTCGGTCGCGCAGTTCCCGCTAATGATGCAGTTGGTCATGGTGAATGTCCCGTACATGGCGGCGGCGACGGAGGAATGCCCTACCGTCCAAAGACGGTTGTCCAGCAGCTTGCATCCCTCCATGTACTTCACCCGGTGGACGCCAGCGCAGAAACTCGCGAGGTTTGAGGAGATGGTACAGTCGATCAATCTCCCCATGGGACTTGAGCCGTTTTGAGGTTCTCCATAGACGCCCGCAGCACCGCTGTCGGGCGAATTGGTCGCCACATTGCCGGTGATCAGGCAGTTGATTGCCGTGGCGTTTGCCTGTGCCATCCGGATTCCCGCGCCCCTGTACAGGGCTGTGTTGTTTTTCACGGTAGAATCGATCAGCAGTCCGTTGTTGTAGATACAGACGGCACCTCCACGCTCGGCTTGTTCGCCGCTGGTATAGGGGTTGTGGCAACCGGTAATGACACAGTTGGAGACGACACTGAGGTAATTGCCAGAGTCGTTCCCCAGTCGGATCGAACCGTTGCAACTGTTGCGGAGGTATCCGTTGGTGAAGGTAATGCCCGACACCTCCACGTTATAGGCGAGGCGCAGAAGCTCGCGATCACCGGGACCGACGAGAATCACATCGTCCGGATTTCCCGTCTCGCTCCGGATGATGTCCTTTGTGCCGTCGGTCTTCGCGCCCGCGCACCCCATCGCGTCGGAAAGCTCGTAGGTGCCGGACGCGATGACAACCTCGTCGGCGGCATTGTTGTTATGCACCCTGCTGACGGCTGTGTTGACGCTGGAATAGACGGCGGTCCACGCGCGCCCCGACGGATCGACACCCGTCGGATGCACATAGTACGTGCCGGAATGCACAAACAGGGGAGAAAGCCCCGCCGCGAGCGAGAGAATCACACAGAATCTAGACTGGCTAACCTTCATATTGCAAACTCCTCATACTACCCACCGCCTGTCGCATGGTCATCCAAAATCCTTGCCTGCGACGGCGTAAGTCAAACACACGCCAATCACTTTACCCGTTTCCAAGGAAAAGTCAATCAAAAAGCGGAGGTGTGTCGGTGGGAGGAGGCTAGCGAATCGCCCGCCCCGCGCCGTGTCCGGCGCGGCGCAGAACCCGCGCACGTGCGAGCGGCGCAAACAGTGAAACACCAGACGGCGCACAGATTACCGCGCAGAACCCGCGCACGTGCGAGCGGCGCAGAACCCCTCCCCGCACCCGTTTGCCGCCTACTCCGACACGCGGAAGATGGCAGGTTCGAAGGGTTTCCAGGTTGACGTAATCCGGTTGCCGTCCAGTTTGGCGGCGGGGCCGAAATCGGTCGTGAGTTTCGAGAACGGTGCGGAGAGCGTGATGGTTGCGGTCGTCTCTTTGTCCGAGGCGTTGACCGCCAGCACGTAGGCGGTTCCGTTGAGTTTCCAGGTTCGGACGGCGAACTCTTCGCCTGCTTCGTGTTCCGCTTGCGGCGCGGTCTCGCCGGAGAGCATCACCTGCTCGTAGCGCTTGATTTCGCGAGCCATTTCGCAGACCATCGGCCATGTTTTCTCGAACGGATCGTGCGCCGTTTTCTTGTGGATGTCGAACCAAGAGTAAAAGATCAAGCCGTTCGCGCCGCCCGCGATGCACTGCCAGGCCATCGACCGAAGTTCGAAGAGGGTGGGGAACCGCTGTTTCTTCGCCTCTTCGCCCTTTTTGTAAACAGCCCAGTCCATCGCTTGCGGAACCATCCAGATCGGCTTTTCGCCGAACGTCCTGTCCGCAATCTGCCGGATCTTCTTCAGCATATTTCCGAGAAACGCGCCCGGCACGGGATAGTGGTCGATGCCCAGCACGTCGCAGGTCTGCTGGTAGCCCTGCGGATCTTGATAGAGAACCACCCAGGTCGGATGATCCACATCATTCTGTTCCATGAATGCCTGATGCGCCTCCATCCGGGGGCGGAACGGGTGGAGCGGCAGCTCGTCGTTCATGTACCAGCCTAACAACGCGGGATGCTCGCGGAACGCCACGACCTTCTTTCCGATGTAGGGCAGTTCTTCCTCTTCCGTCTTGACTCTCGGCCAGCTGGATCCGGCGTACACGTCTTTCACCGAGTAGATGACATGGATGTCCTTCTCGTGAAGCCAGTCCATCTGTTCCCGCGTCGCTTCCGCGTAAGGCATGATACAGTTGAAAGGCCCTTGCGCGAACACTTCGAGCTCATCCTTTTTGATCCCGCCCCAGTACATTCCGAGCGGGAAGAACGGCTTGCCTTCCACAAGCAACCGGTTGTCGGTTGTGAAATCGATCTTGCGTTTCGGTTTCGCGGTGACTCTCGTCAGCGTGTTGGTCGCCGCGCCGATTTCCTGTCCAGATTCGTTGTCGCGCAAGGTGAACGATAGGCTGTATTTTCCCGTCGGCAGCTTCGAGGAGTCGATTTCGCAAAACGCCTCTTGGGGAGTGATGCGGGCGGGTGTCTTCTCCAGCACGGTCTTTCCGTTCTCGTCCACAAGCCGGAAGGTGCCGCTTCGATTCGAGCGGAGGCTTTTTCTCAACGCGGCGTGTACGCGGATGGTCTCGCCCGCATAGACGTTGCGATATCCGGAACAGACCAGAGCCGCGACAGACGGAGGGAAGTACTCATCCACCGTCACATCGTCAAAGTGGATCTCGCCGACGCAGTTGTGGTCGGCGAAAACCGAAACATGGACTTTCGCTGCCTTCTCGGGCAGTTCTTCCGTCATCCCCTCCAGTAGTTTCCACTCGCCCTTCGTGGATGGAAAACTGAATCCGCTGTATCCGCCGCCCAGCCACTTTCCATTCGCGTCGCGCCACTCCACGCAGATACGCGCCGACTGCGAACCGCCCGTCACCTTGTCAAACTTGACCCAGGCGGAATACTTGTAACTGTGAAGCGGCTTCGCGGGAATATTCTGCGAGAAGAGCAGATACAGCTTGGGGTTGTCATTCGTCCACACGACACCGCGACTCCCGTTGCGCCCCACACCGTCTTTGACGGCAAAGACGCGGCGGTCTCCGTACCACCCGACAGGATTTCCGTTCCCATCCTTTTCCTCAAAGTTCGGATTCCGCACCAGGTTCTCTCCCGTGGCGAGATGGACGGCTACGGCACAAAACAACATCCCCAACAAACGTTTCATTTGATCTCCTCCGATTTCAGAACAAAAACAATTCCATTTTAGAAGCGGGTATCCCCCCTGTCAATAGCGAAAGGAGGGGAGGAGGAGGGCGGCTGACGCCGCCAGCTGAGAGGCGAGGCTGACAAGCCAGTTCAGGAGTTTTGCAGGGGTACGTTCCGTCGCCCCCGTTCTGCCAGGTGCCGCCCCGTCCCTTTCAGCCGTGGTTTTTGGGTTGAACGGGTTGCTTTGATTTGCTATAGTAACCGCCGTCGTTTGACGATGGTTTCTTGTTTAAGGAGTCAAAGTATGGCATGGTTTGAAAAAGCGTCGGAGGCGCCGTTGCGTGTACCGACTGAAGCGTTGTGGACAGTTTGTCCGCATTGCAAGGCCTACATCGCGAAAGAGGAATGGAAGGCTGCGCAGAAGGTTTGCCCGAGGTGCAACTATCACGGGCGCATGACCGCGCAGGAGCGGATCGCTCTGCTTGCGGATGCGGGAACATTCCAGGAAATCAACGAGGCTGTCACGGCGAGTGACCCGTTGCGCTTTGAAGACGCGAGCGGGAAGTATGTTGACAAGGTCGCGAAGGCGAAAGCCAAGACGAAGGAGACGGAGTCGGTCACGACGGGACGCGCGGAAATCGAGAAGCATCCCGTGGTTTTGGCCGTGATGGATTTTGCCTTCCTGGGCGGCAGCTTGGGGAGCGGTTGCGGTGAGCGTATCGCCCGTGCCGCAGAGACGGCCGTGAAGGAACGCCGTCCGTTCATCATCGTCTCCTGCTCTGGCGGGGCGCGGATGCACGAGGGCATCATCTCCCTGATGCAAATGGCGAAGACCAGTGCGGCGATCGCGCGGGTCAAGGCCGCCGGGATCCCGTACCTCTCCGTGTTGACCGATCCGACGACAGGCGGTGTTTCCGCCAGCTACGCGATGTTGGGCGACCTGAACATTGCCGAGCCGAAGATCATGATCGGCTTCGCCGGACGCCGCGTGATTGAAAACACGATCAAGCAGAAACTGCCTGATGATTTCCAAACCGCCGAGTTCACGTTGCAGCACGGTTTTGTCGATGCGATCGTGGAACGGAAAAACCTGAAGGCGTTTCTCGCCAAGACACTTGTTTACGCGGGGTTCTGAGACTATGGCTACGAAGAAAACTGGTTCGAAGGCGACGGCGTGGGAGTCTGTGCAGCTGGCACGGAATCCGGGACGCCCGAATATCTACGAGTACATCGAGAACGTCTGTTCCGACTTCACCGAGTTGCACGGCGACCGCCTGTTCGGGGATGACCGTGGAATGATCGGCGGCTTCGCGACGATCGGCGGCAAGAAGGTGATGCTGATCGGGCACCACAAGGGGAAGAGCGTGGAGGAAAACGTCGAGGCGAATTTCGGCATGGCGTCCCCGGAAGGCTACCGCAAGGCGAAACGGTTGATGACGCTCGCCGCGAAGTTCCATCTTCCTGTCGTTTCGTTCGTCGATACGCCGGGCGCCTATCCCGGTGCCGAGGCGGAAGCGCGCGGTCAGGCAGAGGCGATTGCGCACAACCTGGAGTTCATGTCCACGCTGAAGACCCCGATCGTGGTCGTGGTCGTCGGGGAAGGCGGCAGCGGTGGCGCGATCGGGATCGCCGTGGGAGACAAGATCCTGATGCTGGAGAACGCCGTGTATTCCGTCGTTTCTCCCGAAGGATGCGCGTCGATTCTCTGGCGCGACGGGAAGAAAGCTCCCGACGCGGCGGCAGCTCTGAAGATCACGTCGGATTCCCTGCTGAAATTAGGGGTGGTCGATGGCGTGATCCCGGAACCCGCGGGCGGTGCGCACAAGAACATCAAAGCCACCGCGCTCGCCGTGAAAAAGGCGATTGTTTCAGCCTTGGACGAGCTGGCGAAAGTCAAGCTGGACGATCTGGTCGAGCGGCGGTACGCGAAGTTCCGCGCGATGGGCAACTATTTTGATTGATCGCCATGCGGCAGGTTCCGTCCCATCTGATCAACGAACTCGAATCCGCGCTCGGATACGAGTTCGTTGATTCTTCTTTTTTGCAGGTCGCCTTGACGACACCGTCGTACAAATCCGATCGACCGCGTGAAAGGAATGTACAGGATAATCAGCGGCTGGAGTTTCTGGGCGATGCCGTGTTCGGTCTGCTGGCGACCGAACAGCTCTTCGACAATCACCGTACGGATGACGAAGGCAGCCTGACTGCCCGGCGCACGCACCTGGTGAGCGGTGTCGCATTGGCTCGCCTGGCGCACAAGATCCACCTGGGCGAGTATCTCATTCTCGGAAACGGGGAAGAGAAGTCGGGAGGACGGACGCGGGACAAATTCCTTGCGGATGCGATGGAGGCCGTCTTCGGCGCCGCGTGGTGCGATGGCGGACTGGAAGCCGTGCGCCGCATCTACCGCCATCTCCACGTGGGCGAGGAATCCACCTCGATGAACGAAGTGCTGCTGGAAAACCCGAAAGGGGAGTTGCAGAAGTTTTGCCAGCGCCGCCATTGGGCGAACCCGGTTTACGAACTGCTCGATTGCAGTGGTCCGTCCCATGCGCCGACCTTTCTCGTGCGTGTCCAGATCCAATCCGGGAAGGAAGCGGAAGGGACGGGGAAGAGCAAACATCTGGCGGAGTCGTTCGCGGCGCAGAATCTGGTGCGGCAGCTGATTTCCTGTGGCGAGCTTTCCCTGGACGGAGAACGCCACGGATGAAAACGAGTACGTTGGCTTTCGAGACTGCTCACTGGGACGAGACTCCCTCCGTCATTCTGGCTGGAGTCGATGAGGCAGGACGCGGATGTTTGGCGGGCCCTGTCTATGCGGGCGCGGTTTCGATGCCGCGAAACGTCGCCGAACGGTTCTACGCGGGCGAGCTGGCGGGGTTGACCGACTCGAAACAGTTGTCAGAACCCCAACGCGAAGAGTATTTTCGAAAAATCACCGAACACCCGGAGATCGCTTTCGCCACCGGTGTTTGCACGGCGGCGGAGATCGACCACCTCAACATTCTTGCCGCCACGCATCTGGCGATGCGACGGGCGTTGGAGGCGCTGTCCGTGCCGGTCGGTTTTGCGTTGGTTGACGGGTTGCCCGTGCAGGGGTTGCCCGTTCCGTCGCAGGCGATTGTCAAAGGCGATTCCAAGAGTTTTCTCATCGCTGCCGCCAGTGTCGTCGCCAAGGTTTCGCGGGATCATTACATGACCGAGTTGGCCAAGCTCTATCCGCAATACGGATTCGAGATCCACAAGGGCTACGGGACCACGATGCACATGGAAGCCCTTTTCCGCTACGGTGCCACCCCCGAACACCGCCATACCTTTCGTCCCGTTCGGGATGTCGAAGAAAGTCTGCCCGGGTTGTTTTCGTAGGTGCTAGCCTCTCTCGTGTCTTTCGTGGCGCACGACACAAGGGATGAGGCGTGCGTGTGCGGAGACGCGACACGCAGCCGTCAGTTCCAGTTCTCCCCCTAGCCGTGTGTCTCTGCGTGCGGAAGTGCTTTCGTTTCTCAGCTGCCGCTCGGAACTCAGAATTGAGAACTCGGAACTGGCAGCGTCAGCAGCCGCCTCCTCTTTTTCACTTCTGAATTGACAAACGGCTCGTAAGAGAGCAAGATATTGCCTCCTTTTGAACGTTAACGGTGCGGATGTTCCGTATCAGCGTTCACGGAATAGGAGCATGGATTAGGTTATGGCACGTGTTTACAATTTCAGCGCGGGACCTGCGGTTCTGCCGCTTGAGGCGCTTCAGGATGCACAACAGGATCTCGTGGATTACAAGGGATCGGGAATGTCCGTGATGGAGATGTCCCATCGCGGAAAGGAATACGACGCCCTCCACAACGAGGCGATCGCGAATCTCCACGAGCTGTTGGGCGTGGGCGATGACTATCAGGTTCTTTTCCTGCAGGGTGGTGCCAGCCTTCAGTTCGCCATGCTGCCGATGAATTTCCTCGGGGCGGGGCAGACCGCTGATTATGTCAATTCCGGACACTGGGGCGCAGCCGCGATCAAGCAGGCGCAGATTATCGGGAACGTCAATGTGGTTGCGGATACTTCGAAGGATTTGCCCGCGCGAATGCCCGATCTCTCCGGCGTGGCGTGGACGCCCGGTGCGGTCTATGCGCACATGACGACCAACGAGACGATTTCCGGTGCGCAATACAAGGAGATGCCGACGGTGGCGGCTCCTCTGGTGGCCGATATGTCCTCGGATATTCTTTCCTGCCCGCGCGACTACAACCGCTTCGCGATGTTCTACGCGGGCGCGCAGAAGAATCTTGGCCCATCCGGTGTGGCGTTGGTTGTGATCCGCAAGGATTTCGCGGCCGAGGCTGGGAAGGCATTGCCGGCGATGCTGCGCTACCAGACCCACATTGACAAGAATTCCCTTTACAACACGCCTCCGTGCTTCAGCATCTACATGATCTGCCTGACGACCCGTTGGCTGAAACAGGTCGGAATCGAGAACCTCTACCGCCAGAACGTCGAGAAGGCCAAGAAGATTTATGACGTGCTGGATTCTTCCAGTTTCTATCGCGGCACGGCGGAGAAGGCGTATCGCTCTGACATGAATGTCACCTTCCGTACCCCTACCGAGGAGCTGGACGCGCTCTTCGTCAAACAGGCGGGCGAGAACGGGATGAAGCAGTTGAAGGGACACCGTTCCGTCGGCGGAATTCGTGCCTCGATCTACAACGCTTTCCCGATGGCGGGCGTAGATTGCCTCGTGGACTTCATGAAAGAGTTCGAGCAGCGGAACGGGTAGGGGATGGAAGCCTTGCGCGTAATGGGCGTTGACACGTCGCTTCGTTCCACGGGAATCGGAATTCTTGATGCCGTCGGTTCGACGATGCGCCCCGTCTATTACGGTTTGATCAAGAATGCGCGGGATGTGCCTTTGTCGGCGTGTCTCGCGCATCTTCGTGCCGAGATTGAGACGCTGATCACGCAATACACGCCGGCGGCGGTGGCTATCGAGAGTGTGTTCTACGGCAAGAACGTGAAGACCATGCTCTTGCTGGCGCATGCGCGCGGAACCGTAATTGCCCAGTGCGCCACGCTTGTGATTCCCGTTTTCCAGTACGAGCCGCGTCGTGTCAAGCAGGCTGTCGTGGGATTCGGCGGGGCGGAGAAGATTCAGGTGCAGTGCATGATCCGCTCGCTGTTGGCGTTGGATACCGAGCCTCCCGATGACGCGGCGGATGCGCTCGCGCTCGCCATCACCCACCTTCACTGCCATACCGGAATTGCGGCGCTCTCCGATCAGCCGATATGATCGGAATTCAGATTCCGGAACGTGTCCCGGTGTCGGACGGAGGCAGGTATGAAAATCTGCAAGCGAACCTTGGAGACCTTGTGCCGACTCGCGAAGTCGGGGCGCGTTGTCGTGTTTGACACGGAGACGACCGGCGGGATGTCCTGGGACGAGATTTGCCAAATCTCGGCGGTCGAGTATGTCGAGGGAAGATTCACGCGTTCCCTGAACGTGTATCTCTGCCCGACCTGTGAAATCAATCCGTGGGCTGAACGTGTCCACGGGCTTTCGTTGGAGTATTTGCAGGAACACGGTGTTGATCCCGAAGAAGGGATGCGCCGTTTTTTTGATTTCTTGGGAAACGATGTCTTGCTGGTGGCGCACAACAATCGTTTCGATATGAGGATGGTGCAGCAGGAATGTGTCAAGTTCCATCTGCAATTTGAACCGGTTGGTGTCGAGACCTGCGATACGCTGGCCCTGTCGCGCCATCTGCGCCCGGATTTGGAAAGCCACAAGCTGGCGGTCCTGATTGAGGCTTTGGGTGTGGAAGGCGTCAACAGCCACAATGCGCTTGATGACGCTTTTGCCTGTGCGGGCGTATTCTGGAAGCTCCTCGAACAGGTGGACTCGGGGCCGCCGGAACAGCACGAGTTGCCGCTCTTTCCCGAAACGGCTGGACACAACGCGCCAGCTGAAAAGCGGAGAGGCTGAGAAGCGAATGAAAGGCGGCATGGCTTTGGATGGTTAAATGATGAAATGGTTCAATCGCCGCTGACGCGGCTTTAACTCGACCGGATCCACTCGTCGGCAGTTCGTCAATTTACCCATTTAAAGCGAAGCGGTTTACCTTTCCCAACATTCCTCTGTTGGATAATTTGGAAAAAACACGGAACCCACGGAACGGATCCATGAGGATGTGGCTGGGGTCTCCTGATTCCCCAGTCGGCTGGTATCTGGTATCACACGTTGCACAATGTGATACCAAACAAAAGACAAAGAAACAGAGGCGGAATCGGAACGGATGATTATTCTGTGTGTTCCGTGTATTCCGTGGTCCTCTAATTGTCCAACGACGGAATCACGTTCACGAAACTTGGGATTATCCCGTGTATTCCGTGGTTGTTTTTCGTTCAAAAACGGCGGTGAATTCCAGAGATGCCCCCGGCTTGATGTCAAGTCAAGTTTTGTATTTCCACGGGGGGATAACTTCGGTATAATACAGGGCGAGTTTGTTGACACAAGAGTGAGTAGAGTTGAGGTCTGCTATGACGATTGTTGAAATTGTGGAGAAGATGGGAGCCGAGATTCTTGTGAAGGGCGAGGAATCGGAAACCCCAGTTAAGTTTGTCGTCTCTTCGGACTTGATGAGCGATGTGCTGGTTGTGGATGAGGAGAACATTTTGTTGTTGACCTCCTTGGCGAGCGATCAGGTTTTGCGCACGGCGCAGATTGTCGGTGCGGTTGGTGTGATCGTAGTCAACGGGAAACCGTTGCCTTCCTCTATGGTGAATGTCGCGAATGATTTGCGTATGACGTTGGCCACTACGAAACTTTCCCAGTACGAGGCGTGTATCGCCGTTTACGAAATTTTGAAACAGTCATGAGCGACACGACGAACGAAACCGGAAAAGATCCGATGAAGGCGGCGTTTCCGCCGCCGGACGGTGTTCAGTATGAGGGACAGCCGCTTGTACTGCTGGAACTGATTCAGCGGCTCAAGGTGCGTGACGTGATGACGAAAGATCCGCCATCTGTCGCTCCCTCCGTCACAATGCGCGAGGTGCAGACACTGATGCGTACCCAAAAGATCAGCGGGGTTCCCGTGGTCGAAAACGAACGCTTTTACGGGTTGGTTTCCCTCGACGATATCATCCGTGCGCTGGACGGCGGGTATATCGACGAGCCGTGTGCGGACCACATGACCACGAAGCTGGTTGACCTGGAAGATGACATGCCGCTTTCGTTTGCGCTGCGTTATTTTGACCGGTACCACTATGGTCGCTTCCCTGTGATCAGTCGCGGGCAGAGGCTGGTAGGAATCATCACCCAGCGAGACATCAACCGCGCCCTTCTGGTAGAGCTGACAAATGAACTCAACCGGTTGGAGAGCCAGACGACCACGAACGGGGACGATCCTTCTTCCGGTCTTTACGTATTGCGAGAATTTCCGATTTGCAAGTACGATTTCGAGAATGCGGGCAAGGCCGCGAACCAGATCAAGAAGGTCCTGCAGGAAAAACAGTTCCCGTCCAAGATTATCCGTCGCATCGCGGTTGCCGCCTACGAGTTGGAGATCAATCTCTGCGTGCATTCGGACGGCGGGGTGCTCTCGTGGAAGATCGTGAACGGCAAGTCGGAGATCGTATCCCGCGATGCGGGGCCGGGAATCGAAGACGTGGAGTGGGCGTGCCGCGATGGCACTTCCACCGCCAGCGAATGGATCCGTTCCCTGGGGTTTGGTGCCGGGATGGGGCTCGCCAACGTGAAACGCGTTTCGGACGAGTTTGAAATCTCGTCCAAGAAGGGGACTGGTACCATCATCAAATCCACGATTACGCTTTCCCACGTGACGAGTTAGCGTGTCAAGTTGTGCGGTGTGCTGGCGGCGGACTATTGCTCAGAAGGTAGAACGGGAACAACTCCAAGGACAACTGTCATTCAACGCGCGGGCTAACTCGCCCGCGCCCGTTGCAAATCTAGCTGCCGGTTGAACGGAACGCTGGTTTTTAGATAGGGGGAACACGCGGGCGAGTTAGCCCGCGCACCTTCTACATGGTTCTTCCCGATGTTGTCTCTGTTGTTTCCCAGTCCTCGTCTATAAGTTGACCGGATAAGCGTGTTCAACCGGCAGGCTCGTCGCCCGCGCGCCACATGGGAATGGAAATGAGGATAAGTTCCTATCCTTCTACCACCCAACCACCCAACCTTGAGCTGATGCCAAGCTCCCCGCTAAATTTTCGGTATCGACAATTCTTGGTTTTTGGTGCATACTAGTCAAAGCGATTTTGCAAATAGGGTTTCCATCGGGAAACAGGAAAGTGGTGAAAGCTATGGATAGTGCAGAACAGGCGAACATTGTGACGGATCCGATCGATGAAGCGAAGTGCCCAAAATGTGGAGCGGCTTTGGAAGTCGGTGGCATTCCTGCGTTTACCGAAATCGAATGTCCGACATGTCAGGCGACCTTCCCCGTGCCGGCAAAATTCGGGAATTTCCTTTTGCTGAAGTGCCTCGGTCAGGGGGGGATGGGCGGTGTCTATCAGGCGATGGACACGGGGCTCAACCGCGAGGTGGGCATCAAGGTAATGCTGAAGAGCCTCGGGGACGATCCGCAGTTCGTCGAGAACTTCCAGCGTGAGGCGCAGGCTGCCGCCAAACTCAACAATCCCAACATCGCCCAGATTTACGCGTTCGGCAAAGAGAACGGGCAGCCCTATATCGCGATGGAACTGTTGACCGGCGGCAGCCTCGACAAGATGATGGCGAAAGACGGTCCGCTGGATCCCGGTATCGTCATGCGCATCGGTGAACAGATCGCGCGGGGGCTGAGCGACGCCGCCGACGCGGGACTGGTTCACGGCGATGTCAAGCCGGAGAACATCCTTTTCGACAATGACCACAACGCCAAACTCGTCGATTTCGGTCTGGCGGCGATGATGTCGCCCGAAAATGAAATCTGGGGAACTCCGTATTACATCTCGCCGGAAAAGGTGTTGCGGCAGAAGACGGATTTCCGCGCGGACATCTACTCGCTGGGCGGGACGCTCTACCATGCGATTTGCGGTGTGCCGCCCTTCGATGGCCCCGACCCGTCGGCGGTTGTCAAGGCGCGTTTCGAGACCCCGCTGAAACCGATGTCGGAGATTCGCAAGGGAATCTCGCCGGAGCTGGAGGCGATCATCGCGCGTATGTTGGAGACGGATCCTGCCAAGCGCTATCCGACCTACCGTTCGCTCTTGAACGATATCGAAAAATATCTCAAGACGATCGGCCCCGTGTCGATGAAGGCGAAGAAAAAGATCGTGATTAAGGGATCCAAGGCGGCCAGTGCGGCCACCGCCGCGCCGTCGGCGTCGGACACGCAGTTGCCCGAAGGTATGACGCCGATCACCGATCTGGAGACGGGTGCGGAGTTGACGCCCATCACGGATATTGAGGAAGAGGACAACCGGGCGGACAAGTATCGCGGCTGCAAGCTCTTCGCCTTGATCGGACTCGGGTTCGTCCTGTTGGCCGGCTTGGGTGTCGGCGGCTGGTTCTGGTATGACGCCGCGCAGGAGAAGGGGAAGGAAAAACAGGAACAGCGTGCCTTGGTTGACGGGATTGAGAAGTATCGCGCAGCGATTCAGGACCATGTCCAGAAGGCGAACCTTTCCCTCGACAAGGTGAAGAAGTATCCCGAAGAGGCGTTGAAGATCGCCGACGGGATCGCGGCGGAGGTGGGCGAGGTTTTGAACGAGTCGGCGCGCGAACAGCTGAAGAAGGTGGAGGTACCCGAACTTCCGTTGCCGCCCGAATTCAGTGATCAGCCCGAGCAGGGACAGCAGGCGGCGGCAGCTCCGCAGAACGCGGAGACGAACGCGCCCGCCGCGAGCACCAATGCGGTCGCCGATGCGGGGGCGCTCACCAACAAGCTGGCCGAGATCCAGAAGAAGGTTCTCGACAGTTTTGCGAAGGCGAAAATGAAGCCCGAAGACATGGCGAAAATCATGATGCAGGCGCAATTGGGCCAGCTGAAAGAATTGCCGCCCGCGCTGGCCGCCGTGACGAACGAGGCTATCGCGCTGTTGAAAGATGTGCCGGTCGATGAGTTGCTGAAACTCCCCGAGGCTGCCGCCATTCCCGAACCGATGAAGCAGTTTCTGAAAAAGCAGCTGGAGACGGCTGGAGTTGCCGCCGCGCCTGCGGCAGAGGAGACCCCTGCGGAGGAAGCGCAGCCGGAACAGCAACAGGAAGAAGAGCCGAATGACGGCGCGACAATCGTCGCCTCCGTACAAGGTGTGTACGAGGAGGTCTATCAGATTCAAGCCGCGTACTCGCTGGCGGAACGTATGGTCGCGAAGATCAAGGAGACCGCGCAGGAGGCCGAGAAGTACAAGGAGGACAACCAGACGACGCATGATGCCCTGAAGAAGATCATGGATCGGATCAGCAAGATGTATCAGATGTTTGTCACGGATACGCACATCACCAAGATGGGGAGTGCCGTCGCCCGGATCCGCAAGGCGCCCGATTCCGTCCGCACGGAAATCTCCTCGCTGCTGGAGATGAGGCGTCAGGCGAAGCTCGCCGCGGAAAAGAAGGCGAAGGAGGAGGCGGAAGCCGCCCAACGCCAGAAGGAGGCGGAAGAGCTGAAGGCGAAGACCGATGCGGAGGTGCAGAAGGTTCTCGCCGGCGAGCAGATCATCCTCGAAAATCTCAAGGATCTGGAGTTCAAGAAGGCTCTCCGCAATCT
This sequence comes from Kiritimatiellia bacterium, assembly GCA_017450695.1. Classification (GTDB taxonomy): domain Bacteria; phylum Verrucomicrobiota; class Kiritimatiellia; order RFP12; family UBA1067; genus RGIG8368. The sequence goes on from JAFSTA010000164.1 coordinate 92,648, forward strand.
GGACGAGATTAAGGAGGAGCTAGAAACGGACGGCGGCAAAGATGCGTTGACCAATGCCAAGTTGCGCGTGCGTGGTCTGGAGGCTTTCCACGACCACATGGTCACGAATGTCGTTGGCTACAAGTCTGCGCGTGGATGGTCCATCAGCGCATCGGATAAACGCCAGATCACGCTGAACGGTAAGAACAAGATCCTGTGGAAGGAGATCTACAACAACCGGACGGAAATTTTTGTCGAGCTGCTTCGCAGCAAGGTTGATAATGACGACGAGATGAAGAGTCTGCTGTTGAGTCAGCGCAGGAAACTTCTGCAGAACGCCGCGTTGGCCTTGATGGTCTTCTGTCAGGGCGGTCCGTACGCGGCCTCCGCGAAGAAGGAGGCGAAGCGGCTGGTTGACAAGGCGATTGAAAAGATGGATGTGCCGGAAGAGGATGTCAAGTTGCTGATACCCGCTTTGTACGAAGAGGCCGCGCCGCTCGCGCCTGCGGCTTCGGATGCCAACGAGAAGGAAGAAAAAGAAGAGAAGGAGGATAAGTAGTCATGCAGGGAATTCACATTACGGGATTGGACGCAACGATCATTGTCGTCTTTCTGCTGTCCGTGATTTCGATCGGAGTGGCGGCCACGAAGAAAGCCAGCAAGAGCGCGGCGGATTTCTTCCTGTCCGGGCGCTCGATGCCGTGGTGGCTGCTGGGCGTTTCCATGGTCGCCTGCACCTTTTCGTGCGACACGCCGAACCTCGTGACGGACATCGTCCGCCGGCAGGGCGTTTCCGGGAACTGGGCCTGGTGGGCGTTTCTGCTCACGGGTATGCTGACCGTTTTCGTCTATGCCAAGCTCTGGCGCCGTTCCGCGTTGAACACGGATCTCGGTTTTTACGAGATCCGGTACAGCGGCAAGCCGGCCGCCATTCTGCGCGGATTCCGCGCCCTCTACCTCGGTGTGTTCTTCAACGTGATGATCATGGGGTCCGTTTCGTTGGCGGCGATCAAGATCGGTCAGGTCATCTTCGGTCTCTCTCCCTTGATGACGCTGGTTTACGCCATGATCGGCGTCGGCATCTACGCGACGCTGGGCGGTTTGACCGGTTCGATCTGGGCTGACTTCTACCAGTATTCCATCGCCATGATCGGCGCGATCTTCGCCGCCGTTTACGCGATTAAGACCTCCGACCTCGGCGGGTTCTCCTCCATGTCCGGCATGATCGACAAGTTCGGCGAACTGGGCATTCAGGCGAAGCTCTCGCTCTTCCCGTCCTTCTCCGAGGGGGGACTCTCCACGGTGATGACGATCCTGATCCTGCCGGTCGCGATCCAGTGGTGGAACGTCTGGTATCCCGGGGCTGAACCGGGGGGCGGCGGGTACATTGCCCAGCGTATGCTTTCCGCCAAGGACGAGAAGAACGCGGTCGGCGCGACGCTGCTGTTCAACTTCCTGCACTACGCCATCCGCTCGTGGCCGTGGTTGCTGGTGGCGCTGGCGTCCCTGATCGTTTTCCCGATCACCCCGACGGCGGAGAAGGATGCCGCCAAGGCATGGCTCAAGGACAACGCGGCCATCGTGCAGACCTACGAGAACGAGCAGACCAAGCTGGTCGCGGAGCAGGTCGCGCTCATCCGCCAGAAACGCGCGGAGGCGAACGGGATCGGGAGTCTGGCGAAAGCCTTCCCGAAAGTCGATGAGCATTACCTGAAGGACGACTTGGCGTATCCCGCCATGATCTCCCGTATGCCGAAAGGCTGGCTCGGTTTGATCGTCGCCTCGCTGATCGCCGCCTATATGTCCACCATCGCCACGCAGTTGAACTGGGGATCGTCCTACGTCGTGCAGGACTTCTACCTCCGTTTCATCAACCCCTCGGCTGATTCCAAAAAGGCCGTCGCGGTCGGGCGGATTTCGATGGTGTCGCTTCTGGTGTTGACCGCGCTGGTCGCGCTTTGGCTGCAGAGCGCGAAGGACTCCTTCGACATCTTGCTCCAGATCGGTGCGGGTACGGGTCTGCTCTACATCCTGCGCTGGTTCTGGTGGCGCATCAATGCGTGGAGCGAAATCTCCGCGATGATCATTTCCTTCCTCGTGGCCTGTTTCTTCCAGTGGGCGGCAGGACCGCTCGGCGTCGAGTCCGCGCTGGAAAACGCGGGGATGCTGAAGGTGATGGACTACAGTTCCTGGAAACTGATCATCGGCGTGTTGATCACGACGATCGGCTGGGTTTGCGTGACCTACCTGACCAAGCCGGAAAAGGAAGAAATCCTCACCTCCTTCTGCCAGAAGATTCACGCGGGGGGACCGGGATGGAAACAGATCGCGGCGAAACTCTCCGAGGCAGACCATCCGAAAGAAGCCTGGGACGTGCCGACCGGAATCCTCTGCATGATGATCGGCTGCCTCGCCGTGTGGTCCTTCCTCTTCGGTATCGGATACCTGCTCTACGGACAGCAGACGCTGGGCATCGTGCTCGTCGTCATTTCCGTTGTTTCGACAACCGGTTTGATGAAACTTGCCGGGAAAATCAAGCTGAGCTGACGGCCGGTCGCTTTGCTCCCCTTAAATGGTTAAATCGCCTTGCGGCTTTAAATCGCCTTACGGCTTTACATCGCCCTACGGCTTTAAATCGCCTTGCGGCTTTAAATCGCCTTGCGGCTTTAAATCGCCTTGCGGCTTTAAAGGCCGAAGGCCGATTTCAAGATCGGAGTTTTGTCCGGGACGCGCCCTGTCGCGTCCGCATCGTTGAAAATAACCTCAGAACTGGCGTATCCGAGAAAACGGATATGGGACGAATTTCGTGATAGTCGAATCCGTTTTTTTGTGCTAAAATAGATTGATTTTTTGAGGGGAATCAAATGAGACGCACATTTCCTGTTTTGTTGTCTGGTTTCATACTTGGGGCGGTTCTTGCGCAGGGGGCTGTTCCAGGACGCATTGTCCGTGTGGACATTCCGAAAGATAAGGCCACGCTGAGTTTGGCGGAGGTGCAGATTTTCTCCGGCGGGACGAACGTCGCCCTGCGGGGCGAGGCTTGCCAGAGCGAAACCGCGTACAACGCGCCCGCCTCTCGCGCCATTGACGGGAACACGAACACATCCTGGGGCGGCGGCTCGATCACCCATACGCCGGAGAACCATGCGAACCCGTGGTGGGAGGTGGATCTGAAAGGGGAGTTCCCGATCGAGCGAATCGTCTTGTGGAACCGTATCGAGGAACCCAAGCGCCTGTACGGTTGCCGTGTCCGGATTTTGAACGCCAAGCGGTTGATCGTGTGGGAGCAGAGCGTCGCGGAGCCTTCCCCCAAGGACACCATGTTGACGGTCGATGAGAAGGGGACCCAGGTGGGCGAGATCGGAAAGCGTGTTCGGGGAAGACCCGCTACGCCTGAACAGGTTCTCGCCGTCTACCAGAAGCGGTCGAACTGGATGGACTCCGCGCTGGATGTCACGGAGGCGTTGCCGGACGTCGGCAGCATGAACGCGCTTCTGCCTCGCCTGATGCAGGACTTCCCCGAGTCGAAGGAGGAGATTCGGCTGGAGTTCGGCAATCTTTGGATCTTCAAGGACAAGCCGTCGTGGGGACGCGAGAACCGCTGGAAGGAAATGGCGCAGCGGCTTGTGAACACGATTGATGACAAGGAGGTTCAGAAGCAACTTCAGGCAAAGGTCGATTCCGTCAAAACGCGCGAGGATTTAGCTCCTTTCCGTGCGGCATGGCGGCAGAACAAGGTGACGGGGAAGATGCAACTCACGGCCTTGCGGCTCTTCCACGCGGAGGCGATGGAACGCGCCATTCGCGCCTATGCCAAGCAGTATCCGTCGGTGTATCGGCTGGACGCGCTGTTGTCGGAACTCAACTCCGTCCGCAAAGCCGTTGAGGAATCTGCGGCAGACGCGAAGAACAACGAGAAGCAGCGCGCGGCTGTCCAGGCGGTCGATCATCTGATCGCGGAGGTTTACGGAAAGCATCCGTTGCTTCAATTCAAGGAAATTCTCTTTGTCCGGCGTTCGTTCGACGGGCCGAGCGGGCTGCCGCACAACTGGCAGGGGAATTCTTCTATTCCGCTGCATGGTTATGTGAACGACCTGGTTCGCGCACCGCTTTGGCAACGGGAGGACGGGAAACCGGATATCATCTATGCCAGCAGCAGTTTCGTCGGGGATGTGGATCTCGATTACGATGCGGACCGTGTGATGTTCTCGACGGGCAAGGGGAATGAAAAAGGCTGGCGCGTCTTTGAAAAGCGTCTGGACGCTTCGGATCCCGTGCAGATTACGCCGGATGATCTGACCGACATCGACTTCTATGATCCGTGCTATCTGCCGGACGGCCGGCGGCTCTTTGTCGCGACGAGCGGATTCCACGGCGTCCCCTGCGTGACCGGCAGCGATTACGTCGGCAACTTGCACCTCATGGAAAAGGACGGATCGATCCGCCGTCTGGTTTACGATCAGGACAACAGCTGGTGTCCGATGGTGATGGACAACGGGCGCATTCTCTTCCTGCGGTGGGAATATACGGACTCCGCGCATTATTTCTCGCGTGTGCTGATGACGATGAATCCCGACGGGACGGATCAGCAGGAATTTTTCGGGAGCGGTTCCTATTGGCCCAACAGTCTCTTCTTCGCGCGGACGCTGCCCGGTTCCTCGACCAAGTTCGTCGGTGTGATCAGCGGGCACCACGGTCTCGCAAGGCAGGGAAAGCTCGTGCTGTTTGACGTGGCGCGGGGGCGCATTGAGACGGCGGGCGCGATTCAGACGATTCCCGGTTACGGGCAGGAGGTGCCGAACAAGACGCGGGACCAGCTGGTGGCGGGAGTCGATCCTCTTTTCCTGCATCCCTATCCGCTCAATGACGATCTCTTCCTGGTCTCGCTGAAGAAGAATGGCGTGACGAAAGGGTTCATCGTGGCGTTGGCGGACCGGTTCGACAACCTGATTCCGCTCTGGCAGTCTGCCGTGGACCATTTGTACGAACCGCTTCCGTTGCAGAAGCGGAAACGCCCCACGATGCCGTTGGACCGGGTGAAGAAGGGGGAGAAGGAATGCACCGTCTATATGGTGAACGCGCAGAACGGTCCTGGACTGAAGGGCGTGCCGCTGGGGAAGGTCAAGGCGTTGCGCGTTTTCTCCTACGAGTACTCCCCGCGCAACACGGGCGGCCATTACCACATCGGGTTCGAGGGACCGTGGGACATCCGGACGATTCTCGGAACCGTTCCGGTGGAGGAAGACGGATCCTGCCTCTTCCGCTGTCCCGCCAACACGCCGATTTCCGTGCAGACGCTAGATGAAAACGGCCAGTCGATGCAGCAGATGCGTTCTTGGCTGGTGGGAATGCCGGGCGAAACGATCGCCTGTATGGGGTGCCACGAGAAGCAGAATGCGACAGCCCCGCGCGGTCCGTCGATCGCCGGACGGAAAGCGCCGCAGACCATCCGTCCGTGGAACGGTCCCCGGCGCGGTTTCGCCTTCGACCGCGAGGTTCAGAATGTGCTGGATCGCGCCTGCGTCGGATGCCACAACGACAAGACACAGACGAAAAACGTGATCGGACAGACGATTCCGAGTTTCGAGATGACGCCGAAACACGGGTTTACGACCGCCTATTTCAACCTGATGAAATATGTGCGGCGCAACGGTCCTGAGGGCGATTACCACATTTTGACGCCGCTGGAGTTCTTTGCCGACACCTCCGAGTTGATCCAGGTGCTGAAGAAGGGGCACCACGGCGTGAAACTGACCGCTACGGAAATGGATCGGCTGGTGACATGGATCGACCTGAACGTGCCGTACTGGGGCACCTGGACGGAACGCGAGCAGTCACGCGGCGAGGATGCCGCGAAACGCTGCCAGCAGAATCTGAAGCGTCGCGCGGAAATGGCGAAGGCATACAGCGGAATCGACTACAATGCGGAAGAAATCGTAAACCCGTATCAGAAGGTTGCGTTCGAGCCGCCCGCGAAGGAGGCGCCTCCGGTCGCGAAGGACGCGCACTCCGCGCCCGTACCGAAGGCGCTGGATCGTCATGCCACGTTCGAAATTCCGCTCGCTACACGTCCCCTGCGTTTCGTCCGGATTCCTGCGGGAGAGTTTTCCATGGGGAGTTCTCGCGAGACTCCTGCGGAACGTCCCGTGAGCCGCGTCAAGATTGAGAAGGCGTTTTGGATGTCGGTAACCGAGGTCACGCAGAATCAGATGCGCGAGTTTATGCCGGAGTTCGACAACGGCGTCTATGACAAGCATTACAAGGATCAGGTGAACCGCGGGTACTACATGGGGGATCAGGATCCGGACTTCGCGCAGCCAGGCCATGAGGACTTCCCCGCGATCCGTGTCTCCTGGGAACAGGCGAACCGCTTCTGCGAATGGCTCTCCCAGCGTTTCTGCAAGGGTAAGATGAAGGTGATGTTGCCGACCGAAGCGCAGTGGGAGTGGGCTTGCCGCGCCGGTACGGACACGCCGTTCCATTACGGTGGATTCGATGCCGATTTCTCGAAACGGGAAAACCTGGCGGATTCTCGTCTGGTGGAAATGGCGGTTTCGGGAATCGACCCGAAGCCGATGAAGAATCCGCCGGAGCTGTGGGACTACGAGTTGCGTGACGCGCGGTTCGACGATGGCGTGTTGCACCTCGCGAAGGTCGGCAGCTACGCGCCGAATGCCTGGGGACTTTACGATATGCACGGCAACGTGGCGGAGTGGACGCGCAGCGCCTACCGCCCGTACCCGTATCGCGATTCCGACGGACGGAACAATTTCAATGCGGATGAGACGAAAACGGTTCGCGGCGGATCATGGTACCGCCGCCCGCACCGGGCGACTTCAACGTGGCGTTGGGGGTATCCCGGATGGATGAGGCCGTTCGATGTCGGCTTCCGCGTGGTTATCGAGGACTAGTTATGGAATTCACCGAAGAACAGAAACAGAAAATCAGGGATTGGCTTGCCGAGGGTGCCTCCCTCTCCGATGTGCAGTCGCGAATCCAGTCCGAGTTCGGGCAGAAGTTGACCTACCTGGATGTGCGGATGCTGGTGTTGGACATCGGCGCGACCGTGAAGGACAAGGAAGAGCCGAAGAAGCCTGAACCGAAGAAAGAGGCTACCGACTCCGATGCGGAGGATGCTGAGCCCGCTGACGGACAGATGTATGAGGACGAGGAAGAGATCCCGGACGGGGAAGAACAGGGGATTCATCCGGCGGTCAGCCTTTCGTTGGACAAGCTGGTCGTGCCCGGCGCGATGGTCAGCGGCGATGTCTCGTTCTCGGACGGGAAGAAAGGCCGTTGGCTGATCGACCAGTACGGGCAGTTCGGGCTCGACATGGGCGATCCGAATTATCGTCCGGCGGAAGCGGATTTGCGCGAATTCCAGATCCAGCTGCGGAAACTGTTGCGTCAACACGGGTACATGTGAGAGAAGGAGAGAAGGGAATGAAAATCGGATTTCTCGGATCGGGGAAAATGGCGGAGGCGATTCTTGCCTCGGTGGTCAATGGCGGTATTTGCGAACCGTGGGATGTCACGGCGTGCGATGTCAGCGAGGAACGCCGCAAGCTGATGTCGGATGAGTATGGCGTGGTCACGACCGCCGACGCGAAGGAGGCTGTCGCCGATTGCAAGGTGTTGGTCGTCGCGGTGCGCCCGCAGGATCTCGATGTGCTGTTGCAGGACGTGAAGGAGGAATTGACAGAGAAACACCTCGTCATTTCGATCTGCGCCGGAAAGACGCTCAAGGTCCTGCGGAACGGAATCGGCAAGAAGCCCCGCCTCATCCGCGTCATGCCGAATCTCGGTCTTCGCGTCAACGAGGGAATGGTCGCGTACTGTGCCGACAAGAACGCGAAGCCCGCGGACAAGAAACTGGTGCAGAAAATTTTCAGCGCGGCCGGCAAGGTTTTGGAATTGGCTGAGAAACACATGGATGCCGTCACCGCCCTGAGCGGTTCGGGACCCGCGTTCTTCGCGTACTGTCTGCAGGCGATGACGGAGGGCGGGAAGAAACTTGGCTTGCCGAAGGATGCCGCGTTGCTGTTGGCCGGGCAGACCATGCTGGGAACCGCCGTGTACCTCCAGCAGACCGGCGCGGACTTGGCGAAGTTTATCCAGGCGGTTTGCTCCAAGGGCGGGACGACCGATGCCGGGATGCAGGTCCTGGCGGCGTCGGATGTCGCCTCCGTCTATGCGGCGACGTTGGCTGCCGCTGCGAAACGTTCGGCCGAATTGGCTTAGGGAAGATTCCGGACTATGAAACGCAGGATCGGCTTTGTCGGGATCATTTTGGAAAACAAGGAACATGTGTCGGAGATCAACCAGGTGATCTCCGACCATTCGGAACTGGTTCTCGCCCGCGTCGGACTGCCGATGAAGGGGGCGGACACGGCGGGGGTCATCACGCTTGTCGTGGAGGCGACGACGGACGAGATGGGCGCCTTTGCCGGACGGCTCGGAAAGATCGGAGGCATCTCCGTGAAGTCCGCGCTGGCAAAACAACGCGAATCGGAAATGACTGCGTGACTGAACTGCAAGGGAGATTGGAATGAGAGGAAACTTTACGGACGAGACCCTTCGCGATGTGGTGTCTCATTTTCAGTTGTACGGGGATGTCTTGACGATCACGCCCTACGGAAGCGGGCATATCAACGACACCTTTCGCGTCACGTTGGACTTGGCGGGGCGCGCGGTCGATTACATTCTGCAGCGAGTCAACACCGAAGTCTTCCGTATGCCCGAAATGCTGATGGACAACATCGAGCGCGTCACCGCGCACCTGCATCAAAAATTGAAGGAGACGAAGGCGAAGGAACCGTCCAGACGCGCGTTGACGCTCGTGCGGACGATTGAAGGCGGAAACAGCTACATCGATGCTGCCGGTAACTACTGGCGGGTGTACCTTTTCATCGAACGCGCCCGGACGTTCGATGTCATCTCCACGCCCGAACAGGCGTTCGAGGCGGCGCGCGCCTTTGCGGGATTCCAAAACCAGTTGGCAGACCTTCCGTCACCTCGGCTGGGCGAGACGATTCCCGCATTCCACAACATCCAGTCGCGTCTTTCCCTGTTGGACGAGGCGGCCAAGTCCGATGTCAAGGGACGCCTCTCCGAGGTTTCTGCGGAGATGGATTTCGTGAACGCGCACCGGAAGGAGATGATGCGACTGATCGAGCAACAGGCGGCGGGAGAGATTCCGGAACGCATCACCCACAATGACACGAAGATCAACAACGTCATGTTCGATGACGAGACGGGAAGTCAAATCTGCGTGATCGATCTGGACACGACCATGCCGGGACTCGCGCTGTATGACTTCGGCGACATGGTGCGCACGGCGACGGCTGCCGCCGCAGAGGACGAGACCGATTTGTCGAAGGTCGAATCGCGCATGGATCTCTTCCAGGCGCTCGTTCGCGGATATTGCTCCGAGGCGCGTTTCCTGACGCGCGCCGAGAGGGAGGCGCTGGTTTTCTCCGGTCGGTTGATTACCTTCACCATCGGCGTCCGCTTCCTGACGGATTACCTCGCGGGTGATGTCTATTTCAAGACGCACCGCGAGGGACACAACCTCGATCGCGCCCGCAACCAATTCCAGATGGTTCGCAGTCAAGAGCGGCAATCCGCCGAACGCGAAGATTTCGTCCGCTCCGTGTAGGTGGTAGGTGTTGGCTGGTAGCTGTTAGGTGGTAGGAGGTTGCTGTTAGCCCCCCCCGTTCACGCGTTGCGTGAGTGATCCGATTCGGATAACTTCTCCGATTGTTCACAATTGGCACAATTGCCATCATTGCCACAAATGCAAATTGAAACGGCATTGCGATTTGTGACATTGTTGGCATTTGTGAGCATTTGAGATTTGTGAACAATGAAGTTATAGACGAGGTGATAGGTGGTAGTCTGACCGACGGCGGGGCGCCGTCGCTACGCATGGGCTCAAAACTCAGAACTGCCGCGAAGCGGCTTCCATCCGAAGGCATTCGTCGATTATCTCGTACATTTCGCGCGCGTTCGTACAGGTCATCAGCTTTCGCTTGGCGGGATGCGAACCGTAGATGCCGCGCAGATAACAGAACAGATGGGGACGGAATGCGGTAACCAACGCCTCGTCGCGTTCCTCTTTCGTCATGTCGGGCGAAGATTGAAAACGAAGCCGGAGTAGTTCCTCTTGCAGTTCACCGTGGCGATGGATGATCCGGCGGAACTCGTTCAGTTCCCGCTGCGGGCGCTTTCCTGTCGGGGTTAGTTCTTCCTGTGAGGGCGGTGTCAATGGTTGCGTCAGGGCTTCCAGCAGGTCGCGCAACATCCACGGATTCCCGATCGCGCCACGTGCGACGAGGACCGCATCGACACCCGTTTCGGTGAACATCAGACGCCCCGTGGCTGGTGAGATGACGTTTCCGTTTCCCAAGACTGGGATGCGGGCTTTTGCCTTTACCTCCGCCAGAATGTCGTAGTGGACCTCCCCCGTGTGTCCCTGCGAGGTGAACCGTCCATGAACGGCGAAGGCTGAGACGCCCGCTTCTTCCGCAGCGGCCAGGTTCTCCAATACCATGACCGTTCCGGGCGCAGGACCGAGGCGGGTTTTTACGCTGACGGGGAGACGGACGGTATGAACGATTGCGGAAAGAATGTCGTGGAGCCGTTGCGGGTCTTTGAGCAAGGTGGCGCCCGCACCGTCGTGCATCACACGCGGGGCAGGACATCCCGCGTTGACATCGATACCCGCAAACCGTCCTGTCGCTTCGATTTTCCGCGCTGCCTCCGCCATGATGGATGGATCGGAACCGAAAATATGCGCGACAACAGGACACTCGCCAGGCAGGGTTTCCAGCAGGCACCAGGTTTTGGGATCGTCGCGGACACAGGCGTAGGCGTTGACCATTTCCGTGTAGGCGAGTGGGACTCCGCCGAACTCATGCGAAATTTGTCGCATGGCGGCATCCGTATAGCCCGCCATCGGCGCCAGGAAAACGAGTGGCGTGTTTTCGTGAGCTAGACGATAGATGTCATGCAAGTCTTTCATCCGGAATCCCCCACCTTTGTACGGAAAAAGCAAAAAAGGCCCATCCCCATTTCTGGGGAGGGCCGTAAATGGTCGGGGCGTCGGGATTCGAACCCGAGACCTTTTGCACCCCAAGCAAACGCGCTGCCAGGCTGCGCTACGCCCCGAACAGGGATCTTCCGCAAAACTGGTCGGACCGGAGGGAATCGGACCCTCGACCCCAACATTAAAAGTGTCGTGCTCTACCAACTGAGCTACGGTCCGACATCATGTCGCGAAAAACGGCAACTATTAAACCAAACTTCCACATGATTGTCAAGAAGAAAGAAATGATGTGTGAGTCGTCGGGCGCATCTGCGTTTTTCACCGTGATCCGTGTAGATGCCTGCGATACCGAAACGCGAAGATTCAACCTCACGCAAAGTCCGCCACGTTCGCAAAGGAGGGAATCATCGACGACTTCGCGGACTTTGCGGACTCTGCGTGAGACTGTGACACGAAAAATTCCGTGTTTGAG
>JAFSTA010000165.1 GCA_017450695.1 Kiritimatiellia bacterium
ACCTTCAACCTCTTCAACGAGCCGCCCTACATCGACGAGGCGAAGTACGTGCCGGTGGCGAAGGCGCTGATAGGTGCTATCAGGGCGGAGGATGCCGAGAGGTTCATCATCGCGGACGGCGTCGGATATGGAAGGCTGCCCGTTCGTGACTTGGAGGGCGAGTCGGGTGTAGGCTTCGGAATGCGGGGATACGACCCCAATTCCGTAACCCACTACAAGGTGCCGTGGCTGAGGCTTCCGGACGAGCCGCCGACCTGGCCCCTAAGCGTCGATGCTCCGTACGGCATACTGGCGGGGCCGGTCAAGCCGGACATGAAGCGTCCGCTGGAGCTTCTGTCGCTTCCGGCGGGGCGTGCGACGATTGCCTTCGGACGCGTCTCGGGGTGCGTCAAGGTGCGCTTTACGGAGGACGGCAGACAATGTTCGGAGAGGGTTTTCGGACCGAAGGAAGGCGGAAGCGAGACGGTCGAGCTTCCGAACGGGGCGGAGCGCCTTGTCGTAGAGGCCGTGGAGGGCGACTGGATAATCCCGTCTCGGATCGAGGTGGAGTCGTCCGACGGATCGCGCAAGGCCGTGCTTGTCCCGAGCGCGGACTGGGGAATGCCGAAGAACTTCTCGCAGCGCTTCGCCGGATGGCAGGCGGGGTTCGTTCCGTGCGGATGCGGCGCGGCGTCCGCGCGGTATGCCGACCTCGGGATGGAGTACCACTACCGCAAGGCGCTGAAGCCGTGGGACGAGACGATCGAAAGCGGACGGTTCCTGTACGTCGGCGAGTTCGGCGTGTGGAGGATGACGCCGCACGCGACGGCGCTTGCGTTTATGGAGGATGTCCTCTCGGTCTGGAAGGACCGCGGCATCGGATGGGCCCTCTGGAACCTGCGCGGCGACTTCGGCGTGCTCGACTCGAACCGCGCGGACGTGGAATACGAGGATTTCCGCGGACACAAACTCGACCGCAAGATGCTTGATCTGCTCCAACGCTACTGACCACCCGTACCTTGTCCTGTCCCGCATCCCCCATCCACCCTCCACAGAGAAAATCCTGTCTAGACAATCTTGTTGACAGGGACGGAGGTGTGGTATGATGACGGCAACTTCAACGAACACCCGTTCAACAAAACAAAGGAGTCACGCCGCCATGAAACAAATACTGGCCGCCGCCATCGCGTCAATCGCCGCGCTCGCCGCACAGGCCAGCGAAGTGAACCTCATTTCGCTTGCCGTCACGAATACAGTGGAGACAACCTATTCGGACGATAACGGGGAGGTTGCCACCAATATCCAGTCCGTGGTCATTGGCGTCGGTGGTTTCAACTCGTACAATCAGTGGGGTGTGTGCTGGTGGGATAACAAAAAGGATTGCGCCTTCGACGGCTTTGGCTGGTATGACAACAATGGCACAACGCAAGCCCAAGGCCATGTGGAATTTACTTCGGAAGAAGCCATCTGGACAGGCTACCAAGTCTCCGCGGCGGCCGTCGTCTCGCGCATTCGCTTTCTCTCCACGCCCAACCCTGAAAGCGACGGTTGGGTGCGCGCCGAACGGACGCTCGGTTGCTCCTTTCAGGCCGCAAACAGCGCCGACTTCTCCGATGCTGTGACGCTCTATACCGTCGGCGACGGCGGTGAGACGAAGTATTCGCTTACCAACGGTTGGCAGGAAGTGCCGGTTAGCAGCGCCCAATCCTTTACTTATCTGCGCTTCTACGCGCCGGCAGACAAAGCAGGCGGTAGCATCGCGGAAGTTGAGTTCTACGGCCAGACGTGGGCGGAGGCGACAAGCGGCACGCCGTCCGCCGCGCCGCAGAATCTGGCGATTTCGTCCGTCGATGCAGATACGGATGCGGTGAAGCTCACGTGGGATGCGCCGACCGAACCCTGCTGCTCGGCGAAGGTCATCCGTTCCACGGCGCCTGGCGGTTCCACCTTCGATGTAACATTGGAGACGCTGAGCGCAACGACGCTGACCTACACCGATTCGGATGCGGCCCGCATTCCCGGTGTGACGTACTATTACCGCGTGGCGTTCGCGAACGAGGACAATGTCGGTCCGGTGTCGGAGGCTGTTTCTCATCGGCACGTTGTTCAGCTTGAACGCACGTCTCTTTCCGACACGCAGCTAAAGGCCGGGATGTCGGTGATAGGTTACAACTGGAATCTTGATACAACTGGAGCGCGCGCTTTCGATGGAGATATCGCGACATTCGCAGATTTGAACGCCGAGGAAACTGACAAGGTGAATATTAAAATCGGCGTTGACCTCGGATCCGCATATGTCATTGACTCATTCAAAATCTATCCGCGCTCCGACAGCTACCTGTACAGGCTGAACGGCGTCGTTCTCGGTGCATCGAACGATTCAGGCAACTGGATGAACGGAACTGCAATTTCCGCTTCGTGCGGGATTACGGCTGCACAGTGGTATACGTTTGAAACCACGGACAAGGCTGCATACCGCTATGTCTACGTCATGAAGCCAAACGATGGAGACTTCTACGGAAATGTGGCTGAACTCGCGCTCTACGGATATACTCTTGAGTCATCGCAAAGCGTCCTGCTTGCTCCCGAAGACCTAGCCGCCGAGTGGCACGGCACGAGGGCCGTCGTCACATGGACTGCAAGTCCGAACGCGGTGAGCTATAAGGTCGAAAGAAGCTCGGACGGCGGTGCGACATGGACCGTGCTTGCCGATGGCATTACGGATACGACGTATGCCGACCGTCCGACAAAGGCGACTTCAATCAGTTATATCTACCGCGTCGCCTCCGTTGACGGCAATGGCGGATTGGCGTATACTATCTCCATAACGCCGACAGGAACGCCTGCCGCGCCTGGCTTGTCAATCTTTTTTAGATAAGGAGAATTCCAGAATGACACTCCGCCCCGTCCTGTTCGCATGCGCTGCTTTTGCGACTCTCGCCGCGCTTGGCGTCTCATCCGTTCCGATTGAGGATACGGGGCTTGTGAGGATGCGCTCGGGTTTCGGCTCGGCGAAGGCCGGGAAGTCCGTCGACGGAAATGCGCTCAGGGTCGGCGGAGTGGAGTACCGCCGCGGCGTCGGAACGCACGCGCCGAGCACGCACCGCGTTGCTGCGAACGGCAACGCGCTGTCGTTCTCCGCGCTTGTCGGAGTAGACGACGAGTGCGGCGGGAAGGGCAGCGTAGTCTTCCGCGTCATCGCCGACGGAAAGGTCGTAGCCGAGGTCGCGGCGAAGGGAGGCGAGGCCGCGAAGCAGAT
>JAFSTA010000166.1 GCA_017450695.1 Kiritimatiellia bacterium
CAACGCGCTTTCGTACCGCGCCCCCATTTGAACTCGTATGCGCAAAGCCCCTTCTCGGCAGACTCCTCCACCCAGTCGATTTCCGCCTGCGCCGTGTTGCGCCAGAAATAGCATTGCGGCGGAACTATCTGGCGAGAGAACGACTTCATCCGCTCGCAGACAAGATAGTTCTCCCAAAGCCGCCCGACATCGTCGCGGCTATCGAGCGGGAGGAAGTTTCCGAGTACGCCATTCCGTATGCCGCAGTCGCGGAAGTATATCTTCTTCGACTTCTTGAGTTCGTTTCTCGCGTTTCGCGCAAATGACGGCACGGTGAAGCAGACATAGCATTTCTCCAGCAGATCGATGTAGCGTTCCACCGCCTCCTTGTCGATACCGATCAATCCCGCAATCTCGTTGAACGACACCTCCGACCCGATCTGCAAGGCGAGCGCCTTCAGCAACTTTTCAAGGACGGCCGGTCCCTTGACCGACTTCCATGCGAGAATGTCCTTGTAGAGATAACCGCCGCATAGTTCTTTCAACCTGTGCGCGGCATCCGCCAGATTGTCCGCAGCGACAATTTCAGGATATGAACCATAGACTATACGCGTATCGAGAAGACCACGTTCCTCCATGTCCGAATAATGGCGCGACAGTTCACCGAATGAAAGCGGATGCAACTCAAATTCAAACTTGCGCCCGACGAGCGGTTCGCCGACCTGCCCGGACAACTCAAACGATGACGAGCCTGTCACAATGATGCTTCGCTCCGGCATTGAGTCGTACAGAAGCTTGAGCGTTCGCCCTATACCCTCCACATTCTGCGCTTCGTCAATGAAAATCGTCTTTGTGCTTCCGATTGTCCGACGGAACAGATCAAGCGAGAACTTTCGGTACTCCAATATGTCACGATGCGCCGGATCATCTCCGTTAAGCGACAAAACGCCAAAAGGTTTAATGTCATCTGCTCTGAGTATGTGTCGGACAAGAGTAGTTTTGCCCGTCTGTCGCGCACCAAAAAGGAGAATTACCTTTCCAGATGAAAGTCCTTTCTTCAACGACGGCTCCAATTCGCGAGAAATGAACATTGTCTTCTCCTTTCTTGAGTGTTTGCGCGTATTCTACCAAATCACGCCGCAGAATCAACCGAAAAAAATTTAGATATTTTTCGGTTCTCGCCGAAGATTATCAAGTGGATTTTCCTTTCTACAGAGAAACGGCGACTTACCTCGTCGCTTCTCCACGCAGCATACCCTCACGATTCCCGTTTACAAAAAGTTACACCAGGGCTTTTTATGGGTCTTCAAAGTTTTTATCGAACATAGAAGCGCAGAATTCTTTTTGACAGAATTGACAAGATTTACAAGATTGAGAAGATCCGGTTGCCCCTGTCTAAACCTTTTTCTCCGCATCGCTTCGTCTCCGCGCGAGACATTTCACACCACAGGATCGCCGCAATGTTCGCGGCGGCCACAATCGCGGCAGAAAGCACCTCGCCAGACGGAATCGAACTGCTCGACAAGAGGAGATGCCGCCGGAGGCGTTCCGCGAACGCCTCTCTCGATGTGCGCCAGATGAGTCACTTCATTTAACCCGAAAGGGGGCATAGGATGGTCGAACATAATTGTTGTTATGCATTTTCCTTTGCCTTTTATTCGATTCACTTCTCATCCATTTCACTTTGTCTTCACATCTGTAAGTAACCGCTCTTTTTTCGCCATTCAGATAATCAAATTCAACGGGGATGAAAATCAATTCCAAATCTTCATGTCGATCCCTCACCGATTCTGTCATTGGAGTATAAGAGCGGGGGCGGTTACGAAGTCCGTCACCTCGGTTATAGTTTATCATGTCTTCTGTTAACGTATGAGATTGAACATAGTGTATATCTCTATGTTCCCAACAATATATCGAATTATCGATGCAGGGTTCCTTACATTTATGAGTTCCAAATTTATTGTAAGATGCGCAACTTCCACCTTTTGAAGCGGGTGGTGTTTTTGCAGTAGCAAAACTATTCGCGAACAGGAATATGCAGACACAGATAGTGAAAAACTTCATTTTCTTGCCTTTCTTCATCACTTGACCTCCAACCGTGCGTTCCTGAGTTCAAAAAACATGAAGAAGTCGGCGTCATAGTGGACGCGCCCTTTGAGAATCTTGACCTTCGTCCCCTCGTCTAGCGTCTCCACGAACTTGGCCATCATGGGATCCGAGAACGTCGCGAGGACGGTGAAATCGGGATGGAAGAGCCCGGCGTCTGGCGTCGAGAACGAAATGACCGCCGTCACGCTTCCGTCGTCCTCGTCCTTGCTCACGGAATCTATCTCCCCGTTCTCGAACGTCAGGATCCGCCCTTTGAGCGTACGCGAGAGAGACTGCAATTGTGCTTCCGAATAGCCGGACTTTTTCTTGGCGTTCTCCGCCACAAGATCGGCCCCCGTGATCGACGACACATCTTTTGCCAAACTGGCAATCGTAAAGCAAATTAGCGTAATGCCAAACATGACCTTTTTCATTCGTATTCTCCTCGTTTGTGTTTTTAGAACGGGCGAGAGATACGGTGAAAAAGAAAACGCGCACCTCCGCCGCCTTGTAGAAGGTACCGCCAAGCACCCGAAGTAAAACGGACAGAGACGCGCAAAGACGCGTTTCTGACTCGTGTCTTACTTCGTGAAAAATTGGCGGTTTCTCTACAAGACACATTCAGCAACACTGAACTCATTCCGCAACGGCACTTGCCGTCACGGAATGTCAGCATCTTATCAAATGCCGATTTCAGTGTCAACGCCTTTTCACGTTCTGCCATCTTCGGTCTTCAGATGACATGGCGATACCACAGTTTTATGCCAGCAACCTCTGTGCCAACGGGAAAACAGGCGAAAACCGCAGGTATTTCATGCATGGATGGTTCACATTTTTACCAGCTGTTCAGATTTTATACGATTGACCCTAAAAAACGTTGTTACATTTTCCAGACAACGGATATTCTCTCGTATGGGGAACACAGAGGGGCGATTTGCACGACCACGAAGATAATTCAATCGCTTCGCTTTGAAATGGTTCAATCGATGAGGCGCAGAGATTTGCTTCCCCGATCCGGATGGCGAAACCACGTTGATTCTAGATTCCTCGTTTGGGGTCTCGCGCAGAGCCGTAGGCGCTACGCGCCAGCAGAGAAGCGAAGCTAAGAGGCTGAGAAGCGGCCGGAAAACGTACACGTTACGACGGAAATGTGATTCACCCAAATGGTGAAAGTCTGGTTTGTTCCGTCATACCGATATTCCCCCCTATTTCCGCCTTTCTTTCTTTGCGAACTTTGTGTTCTTTGTGGCTCGAATTTAGGGTTAAGCATTGTGCGGACACGATCCATCCTGCGCAAGACTACGGAGGACAAGCAAGCGCGACCCAAAGCGGCAGGAGTGCTGCTTCCCCGAAAGCCGACGGCGAGGGCGCCGTCGCTACGTAGCGGACGCGACACGCATACCAGCTTCTCAACCTCTCAGCTGGCGCGTAGCACCTTCGTGTATCCCGTGGTTTCTAAAAATTGTCTAACAGAGGAATTCAAATTGGCATTTAGAACAATTCCCCGTTCCATAGGCGGGCGATGAAATTCCGCCAAGGGAGGATTTCGATTCCGTCCACTTCGCGCGGGCGGGGTTCATTTGAAACGAGGATGCGATGTCGGAACGTGGCTTCATCACCTATGGCGCGAAGCCCCCTGAGATCGTTTTTTGTGGCATTGCGCGTTGCTTTTGCCTTGATCGCGACCTCTCCGTTCACGACAAAGTCAACCTCAAGATTTGTGCGCGTGCGCCAGTAGGCGATTTCCGTGTCTTGATGAACGGTATCCGCACAGGTTGCAAGCTCGTGGAGAATCCAACTCTCGAAAGCGTGCCCGTATTCTGGCGTCCCTGGTGAGAGATTCTTGCGTCCCTGGAGACGCCTTGTTACGCCCGTATCGAATAGGTAGAACTTTGCCGTCTCCACGGTCTTGCGCGAACGGCCTTTTCGCCAGACGGGGACTTCGCGCGCGAGGAGCGTGTCTTTCAGGATTTTGAAGTATTCCTGTACGGTGCTGCGGGGAATCTGTGCATCGACGGCGATGGACTGGTAGTTGATCTGCTCGCTACTTGAGAGTGCCGCGATCTCCAAAAAGCGACTGAATGCCGGGAGGTTGCGCGTAGCCCCTTCCTGTGCAATCTCCTGTTCAAGGTATAGCGTGACATATCCGGCGAGGTCTTCCTCCGGCTCGTCCGAATTCCAAATTCCGGGAAGAAGCCCGTAGTTAATGGCCTTGTCAAGGTCGAATGCGTTGCCGAGTTCGATGGCGGAGAACGGGTGGAGGTTGCGGATGCGTGCGCGACCTCCGAGAAGGTTGACACCACCTCGGCGAAGTTTTCGCGCACTTGATCCGGTCAACAGGAACTTTTTACCCTTCGTCTCGATGAGACGGTGGACTTCATCGAGAAGCGACGGCATTTTCTGTATTTCGTCAATGACGATTGGGCGCGTGTCGCGGCAGGTTTCGGCGATGTAGTTCGAGTTCCTTGCGAGATGTGCGAACGTGTCGCTCGAAAGAAGATCGAATACATGCGCGTCCGGCATCGTCTCTCGAACGAGCGACGATTTGCCGCATTGACGCGGCCCGAACAGAAAGCACGATTTTTTCTGTACGACGGATGCGACGTCCATTTTTCGCGGAATATACATGATGATTTTCCTCTTGTTTCAGAAAGAACAAGATGCATTATAGAATGAAAGGAGGGAAAGTCAATATCAAATCGCCGACGCTCTTGGCAATTTTGCAGTTAAATCGCCGAGACAGTCGGCGATCTGACACATTCTGTGAAAGGCGGTTGGGTGGTTGGTGGTTAGGCGGTTGGGTGGTTAAACCTAAATTCCTCGTTTGTAAGTCGTTCGGGACGCGGAGGGCGTAGAGTAGGCTAGAAAGGTCCGGAAACAGCGGGATTTGAAATGAAAAAGCACTATTGACGGACTGCAAGGAAGGGGACGATCCTTTACCCGATAGGTGAATCGAACATCGTTCGAAAAACCGTCGTGAACCCACAAAATCTCCGCGTCTCTGCGCCTCTGCGAGAGATAAAAACCGTTGTTCGGGAAAGGTAACAGTGGGTTACCGTGGAATCCGTGTGTTCCGTGGTTTTTCAAATTGTCCAACAGGGGAATCTATGCCAAGTCAACTTAGGGGCACAGCCCCATTTAGGCTCGTAGCCACTTAGACGGCGTCATCCGCCACTTCTCAGGTGGCGCGAAGCGCCTCGGCGGCTCTGCGTGAGAACTCAAACGAGGAATCTAGGGTAAGACCCCGGAAGTGGCGGGGCGGCGGGAGCCGCCTCGCCTTACAGGTTTTCCGTGGCGACGAAATCGACGCCGGTTCCGCAGACGTCCGACAGGACGACATCGCCGATTTTCACCGGCGCCTTCGCTCGGACTGTCTTCAGACATTCGAGCGCGTCGAAGATCTTTCCTTTCGGAATCGGTTTTGCGGTCTTGACGCTCAGGGGGCGCTTCTTCCCCTCCAGCGCGACCAGTGCGGTGACCGTGCGTTCGGGCGCGGTCGCCTCCTGCTTGCCGTAGGTCTTTCCGCGTCCGCAGGTGGCACCCTCGACCACGATTTCGCCGTTGGCGTCTTTCGTGACCGTCAACTCACATCCCATAGGGCAACCGATGCAGATCATTTCTTTTCCTCCATCACGACTTCCACCGTTACTTCGGGGATTCCCTTGAACTGTTCGCGCGGCAGCTCGACACGTTGCGATTCGCCGGGTGTCAGGATCATGGCGCGGCGTTTCAGCAGGATGTTCTCTCCCGCCCGAATCTGCCAGGTCGCGTTCCGATAGACATCGGCTGGGCGGAAGGAGATCGCGACTTTCTCGTCCGCGCCCGCGTCGCGGATGCGCTGCGGTACGCACCCGCGTACTCCGAAGCCGTCCTTGACGAGCGTGTAGGCAGCCGGGACGGGCGTGGAACCCGCCGCAAAACGCGCGGCCTCGCGTCCCGCCACCTCGGATTCGAGGCTGACGTAATCGACGAGGTCGTGTACGTGCAGAACGTTGCCGCACGAGAAGATGCCGGGCACTTCCGTCTGCATCGAGTCATCAACCGTCGGTCCGCTGGTCACGGGCGAGAGCGGCACCTTCGCTTTGATGGAAAGCTCGTTCTCCGGGATCAACCCGACCGAGAGCAGCAGGGTGTCGCATTCGAAATACTGTTCCGTTCCCGGAATCGGGCGGCGTTTCTCATCCACGGCGGCAACCGTCACGCCCTCGACGCGTTCCCTGCCGTGGATCTGCGTGACCGTGTGGCTGAGCAACAGCGGGATGTCGAAGTCGTTCAGACACTGCACCACGTTTCGCTTCAGGCCGCTGGAGAAGGGCATCAGCTCGACGCATGCCAGCACCTTCGCGCCCTCGAACGTCATGCGGCGCGCCATGATCAAACCGATATCTCCCGATCCCAGAATGACAACGCGTTTGCCCGGCATGAATCCCTCCATGTTGACCAGACGCTGCGCGGTACCGGCGGAATAGACGCCCGCCGGACGCGTGCCGGGAATCATCAGCGCGCCACGCGTGCGTTCGCGGCACCCCATCGCCAGCACGATCGCCTTCGCCTGGAAGAGCTGGACACCGCGTTCGGGACTGATAGCGGTCACCTGCCTATCGGGCGTGATGTCCAGCACCATCGTGCGGCACTGGATCGGAATCTGCAGTTCGTTCACGCGGTCGATGAAACGCTGCGCGTATTCGGGACCAGTCAGTTCCTCCTTGAAGCGGTGAAGACCGAAACCGGGGTGGATACACTGCTGCAGGATCCCGCCCGGCGCATCGTCGCGCTCCAAAATCATCACACTTTGGCATCCCGCCTCGCGGGCCGCCGCTGCGGCGGCAAGTCCGGCAGGACCCGCGCCGATCACCAACACATCAATTTCCTGGCTCATGTTATTTCTCCTCCGGGAAGAGGCGGGAAAGAACCATGCGAGACTCTCCGCCGAATTTCGTGACCTGCTCCTGAGGAATGCCCAGTTCGTCCGCCAGAATCTCCATCAGACGCGGTGTGCAGAAGCCGCCCTGGCACCGCCCCATCGTGGCGCGGGTGCGACGCTTGATTCCGTCGATCGTCCGGGCGCCGACGCGGCAGCGGATGCTGGCGCGAATCTCACCCTCGCTGATCGTTTCGCAGCGGCAGATGACTCGGCCGTAATGCGGGTCCTTGGCGATGAGTTCGTTCAGCTCTTCGGTCGAGAGTTCGCGCATACGCGGCCAGATGCTTACGTCGTCGGAAACCGTTTCCTTTTTCTTCGCGTCGAGCTTCGAGGCTACCTCGTCCGCCAAATCCTGTCCGATCGCGGGCGCGGAGGTCAGACCAGGCGATTCGACACCGAGCGCGTTGAAGAACCCCGGCGCGTCGGGGGCTTCGCCCAGCACGAAGTCGTGCTTGGTCGTCTCGTGTGCGCGGATTCCGCTGAAGGTCGTAATCGCCTTGCGGAATGGAATCTCCGTCCAAATGCGCGTGGAGAGGCGACGCATCTTGTCCAGCCCGAACGCGGTCGTCTCCGTCGCGTCGGGGGAATCAATGTCCTCGCTGGTGGGACCGACGATGATCGTGTCGTCCACCGTGGGGGAGACGAGTACGCCCTTTCCCATCGGGCCGGGGCACTGGAACATCGTGGCGCGGAAGCATCCCTTCTCCGACTTGTCGAGCATGACGTACTCGCCACGCCGGGGCTGGATGTTGTACTTCGTGGCGCTCACCTGATTGTTCAGGAACGCGGAGCTGACGCCGGAGGCGTTGACCACAGCACGAGCCTGGAATGTCTCGCCGGATTCTGTGACGAGCGTCCAGACTCCGTTTTCGGACGAGACGGTCTTGACCGGCTTGTTGAAGAGGAACTTGACACCGTTGGCTGCGGCGTTCTCCGCCGTGCGGAAGGTCAGGTCGTAAGGGCAGCAGATGCCGCCCGTGGGTGCGAGCAGGGCACCCACGGCCTCCTTGCTGATGTTCGGTTCGAGTGTGCGCAACTCCGCTTGGTCGATGATCCGCAGTCCGGGAACACCGTTCTGTTCGCCGCGTTCGAGGAGCTTCTGCAGATGCGGCATCTCCTCTTCCGAGAACGCGACGACCAGCGAGGTATTACGGATGAAGGGAACGTGCAGCGCACGGCACGTCTCTTCGAACATCGCGTTGCCGCGCACGTTGTACTTCGCCTTGTTAGAGCCTGGCTCCGCGTCAAAGCCCGCGTGTACGATCGCGCTGTTCGCTTTCGACGCGCCGGACGCGACATCCTCTTTTCCTTCCAGCACGAGTACGTCCAGCTCGTAACGGGAGAGCGAACGAGCGATGGAACATCCGACCACGCCCGCGCCTACGATAATCACATCATTCATAGCCACCACCTATTTGTCCAGCAGGATCTTGATCCGTTCCGGGAACTTGCGGTAATCCTCGATCTCGATGTAGTCCATACCCTTGATCCGTACATGGCTGTCGCCTCCGCCGTCCCCGAAGTCATCACCGATGAAGACGATCTCTTCGAGTTTGTACCCGTTCTCCTTGGCGTAGGCCATGATCGCGTCGTACTTGTTGTACTGCTTTCCGGCGAAGTCGAACGAGGTGCTGCCCCCGATGTACACGGAGTAGTCCTTGAAGATCTTCAGCACTTCGGGGTACATCTTTTGGCGTTTTTTGCGATCCGGGTCGAACTTCAGTTTCGCAGCCTGATCCGGCTTCGTGCCCAGCAGACCGAATGTCACCATGCCCGACGGATGGAACTCCACACTCTCGCCCGCGTAGTCGGTGTAGCCGTACTTCTCGCGCAGATACTTCGCCTTTTCCAGGAAGAACGCCTTGTCAACCGGCTCGGTGAGCTGCTTGACGATGGTGAACTTCCCGTCGATGATCTTCGATTCCTGCATTCCGTAGTTGCCGATGATGTCGATCGGATAGTTCTCCATCTGCTTGTAGATGCGCGGCGCGTTGCCGGCACCGACCATGATGCACTTGTAGCGCTTCATCAGCTCGTCGAGCGCGGCGCGGTTTTCCGGCGGCATCGGCGAACGGTGCTGGCAGAGCGTGGCGTCGAGGTCGAGGCAGACGAGCCTCTTCTTTGCGGAGATGGCTTGCTTCAGCTTCATCGGGAAGTCGGTCGTTCCAGTGTCGCCGCCCAGCGATTTGTTCAGCGCGTAGTCGCGGTAGTTCTGCATCATCCACAGCGAGATGCAGAGTCCCTTGCTGTGTGCGTAGTCCACATCTTCCTTCTTCGTGCCGCGCAGGGCCGGGGCCATGCCGAGGCAACCGAGGGAGACCGCCTGATCGACCAGCGCACGGCTCACCGGCTTTCCGGTAATCATCGTGGTCGGCGCATCCGGGAAAATGGCCTTCATCTTCGCGAGCGTGTTTGTGTCGAAGCTGGTAAAGACGTAGGTGCCCGGCTCCATCATGCGCACCGCCGTGTCGTGGATGAGCCGGCAGTAGGTTGCGCGGTTGTCGCCCTCCTTGTACCACTTGTCGAAGGTCTTCATCTCCAGCTCGATGCGTACGTCCTTGCGTCCCTTGAAGACGGCGAGCACGTCTTCGAGCGACGGTACGTTCTCTCCGCTCTTTTTCAGTTTGAGCGCGGTCACCTCTGCCTTCGTCATCTCCTCGACCACACCCTTACCCGTGGTCGTGCGTTCCACCTTGGCGTCGTGCATGATGACCAATCCGTAATCCTTGGTCATGCGGATGTCGGTCTCGAAACTCCGTACGCCCGCCGCCAGACTCTTGGCGAAACCGCCGGCCGCGTTGTCGTCGTACTCGCCGCGGCTTCCGCGGTGTCCGACGATCACGGGACTCTCCGCACCCGCCGGAAGACGCGTTTTTTCCTCGGCCAGACCGGTCCAAGCGGAGGCGGCGACCGTTGCGCATAGTGCAAAACTAATCATTCGTTTCATTTTCACTTCTCTCCTTCGTCTTGCCGCCAGAAGGGCTGGCGGCTACCCCAATCAGTCTCCGTAAGCGACAACCTCGCCGAGGTTGTTCAATACCAGCGCGGGCGGCGTCCCCGTGTACTTGTCGAGATCCGCTTGCGTCGTCTCACCCGAGAGGACACAGATGAAATCGACACCCGCGTTGTCCGCGATCGCCTTGTCGGTGTAGAGGCGGTCGCCAACCACCGTGATCTCTTCCTTCTTGAAATGCTCCAATACCGGCTCCAGCAGGGTAGGGGACGGTTTGCCGAAGATATGCGACGGCCTCATCCCGTTGGTGATCTCCAGGAACTTCAGCATCCCGCCGACATCCGGGATCGGTCCTTCCTCCGAGGGGCAGCAGGTGTCCGGGTGCGTGGCGACGAAATCCACAGGACCGTTCCCGACGACGCGCAGACCGACGGCGGCATTGCCGCCGTTGCGCATGTTCCAGATGGCGGTCATGCGGCGCAGCTTCTCGTAGGTCAGCTCCTTGTCGTAGGTCAGCGCGACCAGTTCGTTCCGCTCCGGATCGTAATCCAGCGAGACACCCGCGTCCGCCAGCCGTTCCGCCATGTGGCCCTTCACCGCCTCGCTCGACACGAGATAGACGGACTTGTATCCCTTCTCGCGGATGTACGCCTCCAGCGTGATCAGCGGCGTCAGGATCTGGTCTTCCGTGACAGGAATCGCCGCGCCGCTGATTTTCTTCATGTACTCGGAGGGGTTCTTCGAGGTGTTGTTCGTCAGGTAGAAAAAGCGGAAGCGCCCGCTCTTCGTCGTGCGGATTACGAAATCCACGGCGGGGGGGATCGGATTCGGTCCCATGAAGAGCGTCCCGTCCAAATCACAAACGAACGCCTTTTTCTTGTTCAGATCGTATGCCATTTCTCATTCTCCAGTTTGAGTTTTCCCGCGCCGAAAGCGGCACGGTACAGAACGGCGTTAGTTTTTCTTGTACCCCGTCGCCGCCGCGTTCCACGCCAACAGGAACAACACCATGCCGACCAACGCGAACGCGGCGATCGTGCCCAGGGTGATTCCCCATCCGTAATGCTCCTTGATCAGAGCGATGCCGATACCGGAAACCGTGGTCGAGGCGTACCCCATGATGCCGGTGAAGCCGTTCGCCATAGCCGCCGCTTCCTTTGTGGCCTGATTCGCCGCCACGATACCGATCAGCGCCTGCGGCCCGTAGATGCAGAATCCAGTCCCCATCAGCAGAAGCGTCGCCCAGATGCTTGAAGCGCCTTCCGGCAGGTACCAGAATCCAAAGGCAAAGAGCGCGGCAAAGAGCATGCAGAACACGCAGGTGCGGACGCCGCGTCCCTTGAACACCTTGTCCGTGATCCAGCCCGCGAAGACCGTGCCGACGACCGCCGCCAGCTCGAAGGCGATGATCATGAGTCCACCCTTCGCCACCGGGATGTCCTTGTACTGCTTCAGGAAGGTCGGCCCCCAGTCCAAGAAACCGAAGCGCACGATATAGACGAAGAAGTTGGCGATGGAAATCAGCCAGATCACCTTGTTGCCGAAAACCAGGCGGAGACGGTCTTTCGTGGTTACCTCTTTCTTCTCGCCCTGCTGCGGACTGGCCACATCGTCCAGCTCCAGTTCATGGACGCCCGCCTCGGTCGGCGAATCCTTCACGCAGAAGAAACAGAAGACGGCTGCGGCGGCAGCCAGAGCGGCGGGAACCCAGAAGCACCAGCGCCAGCCCAATCCCAACGGACCTAGCAAGAGAGAGCAAAGACCGAGGGCCATCACCGCGCCGAAGGAGTGCGAGGTGTTCCAGATGGACATCTTGGTTGCCAATTCCTTCGGATGAATCCAGTGCGTCAGCATTTTCGCGCACGGCGGGAAGCCCATGCCCTGCGTGAATCCGTTCAGAATCCAGCACGCGCCGAAAAGCACAGCGATGGAAACACTGCCGAACAGGAAGTTCATCAAGGCGGAAAGCGCTAGGCCAACCGTCATGTAGATACGCCCGTTCAGACGGTCTGCCCAGAACCCGTTGATGAATCGGCTGGCTCCGTAGAGGACGCCATGCACGGTCATGATCGTACCGAGCGCATAGGTCGAGATCACTCCCTCCTCCAGCATCCCCGGTTGCGCCATCGACAGGTTTTTGCGCGTCAGGTAGAAAAACGCATAGGCGATCATGCTGCAGATGATGAATTGCCATTGCGCTTTCGAGAATTTCCGTTGCTCTTCTTGTGTCATTTCGTTTCTCTCCTTGGTGTTTTCCCATTCGTCAGCCGACGGCGGCTGCCGATTTCAATCGTTTCCTATTCCAGCCCGAACGCCTTTCTCGCGAACTCGTTCATCTGCCCGGTACGGTAGGTGAAGTCCAGCGAATTGTAGCGGTCGCGCATGTGCGCCGCCACGTTCACGTTCTCGAAGGAGGCCTGACGCGTCACGCCGATCTCCTCCGGTTCCGCCGGTGCGCCCACCACGCGCAGACGCCGTTCGACCTCCTTCGCCGGAAGCAGCTGCTTCTCCAGCCGCGCCTTGATTTCCGGCCAGCGGGTCTTCGCGATCATCAGCTGCGCCCGCAGGCATTCCTTGTCCAGATACTTCGCCTTGGTCGTCGTCACGCCGACCTCCGGGAACGGCGTACCCTCGAAAAGCTTGCGCGCGATGGCCTCTTCCTCCGGCCACTCCGGCCATTTGGCGACACAGGCATCGACATCCAGCTTCGTGTAGTCGAACGCGAGAATCTGCTCGAAGAACTTCGCCATGAAATGCGTGTACACGCCCACCTGAATCCCGTGCGGCACGATGTCGCCCTTGTAGGTGTGGTCGCGCATCTCCAGGATATGGCTGAACATGTGTTCCGCGCCAGAGGCGGGACGCGAACTCTGCATATCCTGCATCGCGAACCCGCCGAGCATCAGTCCCTCCACGAACTTGCGCAACGGTTCCGTCTCCATCGCCGCCACTCCCTCCGGGTTGGCGAGCGCTTCGGGCAGACCGCCCTGTACCGTGTTCCAGGCTCGTTCATGCCACGGGGTCGCCCCTAGCTCGTGCGCGAGAATCCAGTCCGCGCCCGCCGGAACCTTCGCCAGCAGGTCCGCGAACCCGCTTGCCGCCATCCACTTCGGAGCCGTCCGCATCACATCCAGGTCCGCCACGATCGCGCGCGGCGCGGGACAGGCATAAGTCTTCTTCGCCCCCTCAGGGGAACGGATCGACGCGCCGAAACTCGAATAACCATCGACGCTCGCCGCCGTCGCGCAGACAAGGTACGGAACGCCGAGATCACCCGACGCCAGTTTCGTCAAGTCGTTCACCACGCCGGATCCGACCGCGACAGGCACCGGATCACCCGACTGTACACCCGCATCCTGAAGGACGCCGCGCACCTCTTCCACATAATGGTAATCCGCATGGAAGGTCTTGCCGCCCGGTTCCAGGATGTACTTGCGGACGGAGACGCCAGAACCTTCCAGCAACGCGGATGTCTTCTCGCCAGCTGCCGCCCATGTACGCGGATCGGCCACGATGAATGCCGATTTCTTTCCCGGAAACTGCTCGGCAAACACGCGCGGCGTTTCCGCCAGCACGCCGTCCCCAATCACGCATTCCCGCGTATCCGTAGCCGTCTTTAACGCTTCCTCCAAACGGGTTGACATAACACAAATCCTTCCTTGAATGGTAACATGGTAAACAACGCCTAGTATATCGCATCCGACACCTTTCCTCAAGAACGAAATGACACCTCGCGAAAGCTGCTTTTCGGCAATAAGGGCATCACGCAGAGGCGCGGCGTCGCAGAGAGCGGGAGGGGCGCGCCCCGTCGCGACCGATTGCGCAAGCAGCGCTGGGCTGTGGTTGGGTGGTTAGGTAGTTCGGCAATCGATTGCAGTCGATCGCCTTCGATAGCTATCGATGATTTCCCACTGTCTAGCTTCTCAGCTTACCTAACTTACCCAGCTGGCGGCGTCAGCCGTACGCGGCTTGGACGAGCGGCAGTTTTTTCAGCTGCTCGGCGAACTCGGCGTATTCGGCCTCGGTGTACGCCTCGTAGGGGTGACGGAACTGTCCGCAGTCATATCCGATACACCGCATGGCGGCTTTGCGGAGGCTCTGTTTCGGGAAGGTGTGGCAGACCAGTTCCACGACACGATTGATTTCCGCCTGCAACATCGCCGCCGCACGCACGTCATTCTCCTGCATCAACCGATAGACCTTCACGAAGGCTGCGGGAATCACATTCTGGACGGTGCCGATCATCCCGGAGAAGACATCGGAGAATGCCAGCGCTGATATCGCATGCTGGTCGCTGCCTGAAAAGAAGATCGTCTCCTTGTCAAGACGGCGCTTAAGCCGCTGAACGGAGTAGAAATCCGTTCCCGTAAACTTCATTCCCTTCACATTGGGAAGCGTGAAGTATCGTGTGTCGCTCGCCAGGTTGATGACGCCGTTGACGGCGTAGATCAGGAAGGGGAGGCCGGTTGCCGACGAGATCAGCCGGTAATGGTTGTAGATGTCATCGGGTTTCTGTCCGTAATAGACCGGCGGGACGGATGAGACCCAGTCGCATCCGGCATCCGCCGCATAACGGGCGAGTTCTACCGCATCATCCGTGTTCACGCATCCGACGTGCGCGATGAGTTTCACGCGCCCTCTCGCCGCTTTCGCCGCACGCGCGTAAACGCGCTTGCGTTCCGCCACGGAAAGGAGCAGCCCTTCGCCTGTTCCGCCCGTGAGGTAGAAGCCGCGGATCCCGTTTCGGATTCCGAATTCCACAAGCCGTTCGATCATCTCCTCGTTCAGGCTCAAGTCGGGCTTGTACGGCGTGAAGAGCGCCGTATAGACACCCTGCATCCCGCGAAACGCCGGATCGGAAACCTGCGGGATGTCGCTTGCCGCAACAGTCCGCGCGGCTGCGCCCTGCGCCAAGTAGGCCCCCGTAGCAGCGTGAACCGCCCCAGTCATAAAAGTCCTTCTGTTCATTTGTACCTCGTATCTGCCGTTCACTGATCCTTGCGGAAATTATCTGGAGAGGGTAACGGGGACGTTACCCCTCCCATTCTCTGCGCTTCCGTGTCTCTGCGTGAGGAGAAGAGTTCCGCGAATCGGACGAGCATCCGTTCCAGCGCACGGTATGCGAAAAGTCGGGAGTGGCGCGACAGCTCTTCCGTCTCACCGCGCACCTCCGTGTATTCGTGCGCGATTTTGCGTTCTGTCAGGACACGGTGCAACTTCCGGTTGGATTCCAGAAAGAAATCATCTGTTCCCACGATGGAGAAGAAGCGGATCGCGTCTGGCGGCAGTCGTTCCGCTTCCGTGATCACGGAATACTCGCGCCAGCGTTCCGCGTTTTCGCGGAAGGGGCCGAGCAGACGGGTCAGGTCTTTCCGATTGGAGCAGGAGCAGATGTCCACCCCGCCCATGATGTTGCCGACTGTCCCGAAAAGATCGATGTGCCGCATTCCGAGGCGAGAGGCGCCTTGTCCGCCCATGGAGTGTCCCGCAATGGCTCGCATCTCCTTTTGCGGGAGAGTACGGAAATGCGCATCCACATACGGCACCAGTTCCCGAACGATGAATGTCTCCCTCTTGACCTTCGGCAGAATCGGCGAATCCATCCACCAGTCTGTTCCGCCATCCGGGATCACCGCGAGGAAACGTCCGCGATCCACGCGGTTCAGGATCGACGGCTGGAGATACGTCGTATGGTCATTGCCCGCGCCGTGCAGGAGATAGACCACGGGGAAACGCGACAGTCCGTCCTCCGCATAATCCACAGGGAGGACGATCGAGGTTTTCACCGTACACGCCATCGCCGCGCTTGGCACATCGATCGTCCGCACGGTCGCGCCCGAAACGGCAGAGGTGAAAACGGCAAGCGAAATCGTGGCGAGAATCAAAACGCGCACAACGGATGCGTTCAGGACTCGCGGCAGCCTTCCCTTGTGATTGCTCATGGCTGGACATTCTCCCGAAGTCGCCATTTGGTCGCCATGATACACGGCTTCCCTCCTGTCGGCGGTTGCTGGTAGTAAACGGTTAGCAGGATCCCGCTGTCCAACTCAATGGTTGCCGGATAACCGAGGTCTGTATTTTTCGCGGCGGCGAGTTTCACCTCAAAATCCCATGTGCGGCCGCCGTCTGAAGAGGCGGAGATATACTCGCCGAGTCCTCCGCGTGTCTGGGTTCGGCGTCCGTATGTGGCCAGCAGCCGTCCGTCCTTCAGTACCAGCAGGTGGGGCGGGAGTCCGGAGAGCGGCGACGCCTTCATCGGCGACCAGGTCTTGCCGCCGTCGGTCGAGCGGGTTTCGCGCATCAGCACATCCTTCGCCCTGTCGCATCGGACGAGCGCGTACAGTTCACCGCCCGGCAGTTCCGCTACGTGTGGCTCGTGCATCCAGTGTTTGTTGCTGTCGTTCTCGCCCGTCGCGTCCGCGATCTCCTCGCAGAGCGTTTGCCAGGTGTGGCCACCGTCCACCGAACGTTCCACCATGATTGTGGTGTGCTGATTTTTGTTCCCGCCGAACATTCGTTCGAGGCAGTTTTCAAACCGCCTCCCGAACTGCATCAGGGAGCCGTCTTTTAGGAGAATGGGACCGTGCGGCGTCTGCGAGCGGAGCGAGACGAGCTTTTCCGGCGCGGTCCATGTCGCGCCGTTGTCCGAAGACCAGACGCCGTAATATCCCCAGTTCGCGCGTTTCTCTGCCTCTGTTGTGGAACGGTCGAATTCCAGCCATTTCAGCCTGGTGCTTCCCGGCGGGTAACTGTCCGGAGACTTCTTCAGCCCTCCACGGTAGGCGACGGAATTGAACCAGGTGACGAACAACCGTCCGTCCGGTAACGTCACGATCCCCGCGTCACGGTCGTCCAGTTTCGTCTTCCCGATGGTACACGGTTCGCTCCACGTCTCTCCGTCATCGTTCGATCTCACCATCTGCACCTTGCCGAAGGGACAGATGTGTGCGTCGCGGTCGCCGGAAAAAACGGCGACCAGCGAATGGTCCTTCGCTTTCGCCACACTCGCCCAGGAACACTGCCGTCCCTTCTCCTCGGCGATGACTCGCGTCCACAGGATCTCCACGTGCGGCTGGTCTTTCGGGACGCCGCAGATGCGGCGCGCTTCCGCTTTTTTCCACGGTTTCGCCAGCGCGACATGTGTGCCGCTGATACGGATATCTTTCACGGTTGCAACCGTCTGGCTGGCGTAAAAGCCGACGAGACCGGGCGTGTCGGTTACCTCGGCGTCATACAGTTTTGCGCCGTTGAAGAAAACCTCCAGCGTCTTGCCGCGCCGGACCACCTTGGCGGAGTACCATTTTTCCGGCTCCTGTTTCTTTCCGCGGGCGCGGGTCAACTCACGGGTTCCGTCCGAATCATTTTTGCAGAGAATCGCGCTCCAGCGGTCGTAATGCACACGGAGGAAGGTTTCGGAATCCGTCGAGCCGATCATGAATCCGACGGCCATCACGCCGTTCGTCTTCTTCACGGTGTAGGTTGCCTCCAGCGACACGTCCCCATACGTCTCCACATTGTAGAATGCGTATGTCGGTGCGCGCGTACCGTCCAGCAACAATGTTCCATCCGCTGTCACCTTCGCTTCCGCGCTCAGCGTCGTCCACGCCTCGCGCGACATCGACGGCGCATCCGCTACCGCCCGCGTCACCGCGCAGAACAACGCGCATACCGTCGCAATTCCTATCCCGATCTTCCTCATTCCCATACCGATGCTCCTTAGCTGTTAGCTGTTGGCTTGTAGCGGTTGGCTATTAGCTGTTAGCTTCTAGTCCTTGCGGGCACGACGAAACTCATCCCTCCCGCCATGTGAGGTAAAACTAAACTTACCCTCATGTGCAGTCCCTTGCTTGCGCGGGCGGCGGGCTTCCCGCTACTAGCCATCAGCTACCCGCTACCACCCAACCACCTAACCACCCAACTACCTAACCACTCAACCTCCGTACTCACCGCACCGAGATTACGGTTCCGTTCTTGGCACCCAGGACAATCGACTTGCCTCGGACGGAAACGGACCAGCGTTGCGGCGAATCTGTCGCGCACGGTTGGGCAAACGCGACCGAAATCGTGTCGGGGCAAGTGAGCATCCCGTTTGCAGAGACTACCGTTGCGGGTCCGGCGGTGCGGTAGTTGTCGAGATTCTCCGGATCGAGAATCGTGATCGTCGCGCCTTGCGCCAGCGTCAACCGCTGATTGACGGTCAGGTGCTTCCCCGCGAAGATGTCCTCCGCCGTGCATTCGATCCGGTTGGTGACGGTATAATAGCCGTAGGAGGTGGTGCCACAGCCACGGATAAACGGAACGGTCACAGGTGTGCTGGAATTCAGGAAGGTCAACATGGCCCCCTCCTTCAAGATCACGCCGGCGCCTTCCGGCATGCCTCCCTGCGCGGCAGTAGAATGCATGAATCCCAGGATTCCTTCCTCCACCGTCACGTCGCCCTTGAAGGTGTTGACACCGGTCATGTTGAGACGCTGCGCGCCTCGTTTCGTGAAACCGTTCCATCCCGTCGTCGGCTGGTCCTCCAGCGTAACTGCGCACGAATAGGTATTCGTGGCGCCGCCCCCGCTGAGTGTCACGGAGGTCGTTCCCTCTGCGTATCCCCAGCCGGGACTCGTCACGACGATTCCTGTCAACCGCCGCGTCTCGTTGTCGAACACCGCCACCGCCGAGGCTCCCGCGCCCTCGCCGGAGATGGTGATGGCCGGTGCGCCGATGATTGGTTCCTTCGAGAATGCGGTACCCGTCGGGAGTGTGATCGAACGGATGCGTTTCCCCTCTCCGGGGGCGACGAACGCGAATTCAATCGAAGCCGTACCGTATTCCGTTCGCGCCGAGTTCATCGTGTCGGAGGTGTCGATCACGAAGCCTTTTTCATAGACCGTCGTTTGGGTCGGTCGGCGAGCAGTCGTGGAACCTGACGAGGCAAAGGAGTTTGCCGCGAGGCGGGGTTTGATGATGCCTCCGTTGAGGTTCACGTACCACGGTGTTTCCTCGTGGAAGCGGTAGAGGTACGATGTGTTGAGCGTGCCGCCGTCATAGAGATTGACTGTAATTTGGGCATTTTCATTGCTGTGCAGGATTCGCATCTGATCGGTTGCCACCAGTTCGGAGTTCTCGCCACCGATGGAAACCGCGACAGTTGCGGCGTGGTTGCGGCTGTCTTTGTTTCCAATCTCGAAATATCCAACAAATGTGTTTGTGGCGTGGTTGTTCTGGTCGTACAACACGTTTCCGCCGGTCTCCGAGGCGATGCGCACATTGACTCCCTTATCGACAATCATGCGACCGCCGTTCCGCGTGGAGAATACAGCTGTTCCTTTTTTGCAACACCAGATTGTACCACTACACAATGTCGCATCCATCTCGAAGCTGCCGCCGCTGATTCCGTAATAGGCATACGATCCCGCCGTTTCCGCGATCAGGTCGCCACCGCGCATCGGCCAATACACGAGACCGCCTGTCTGGTACATCGCGCCCAATCCCGCGCGTCCCACATTGACCGCCGTGTTCGACACGACCGCGCCTTCGAAGATTTCGATCGTTCCGCGGTATCTAGTCTGGCGACCGATGTACATTCGCGAGGATGCTCCTGTAGAACCCCAATGCTCGCCTAGCAGTACGCCACCTTCCCGAACGGAGATCGACGGATATGCTGTCGTGTCACCGATGTCTGGATAGGTAGCGAGCTCTGCGTTTCGCCAGCGCAGGACTGCGTTCGAGACCACGAGCGAACCACCGGTCTGGTCCACTGGTCCGTACACGTCGGTCTGTCCGCCTCCGATGACCAGCGTTCCATCTCGGATAGTGATTTTGTTCACCTCGTTCGTTCCGGTCAACTTGGCAGTCCCTTTCGCGCCTGCCGTGATTGCAATGTCCTGCCGATTGGAGATATTTCCTGTCAACGTGAAAAAGCTTTTTGCTGGTGTCGGCTTGAACAAGAGTCGTCCTGTCGGCTCAATGGGACCGGCCCATACGTTGTTGATGTCCGGCTGGCTCGTGCCGACGGAATCACATCCAAGAACTGAATCCCCTGTTCCCGTTGATGCAAGCGTCCAGCAGATAGGTGTGGCGAGTTCGCGGAAACGCACGGATGCCGAGCCGCCGCTGGAATTGGCCAGTGTGAGAACATTGTTCGCGGAACCTCCCTGCATCGCGTTGTATCGGGGAAAGAACGTGCCTTGCAGAATCGTGATGTTTCCCGGATCGTCGGTCGAGCCGTTCTTCTTGAACTGCGTGTACGGGCAGTACAGAACATTGCTGCCCGTTTTGGAAAGGGTAAATCCTTCCAGATTCACCGTGGCGTTTGCACTTTGCGTTCCGGAGAAACCGATCTGCACGGTGTTGCTGATCACGGCGTCCCCCGTGAGCGTCATCGTACCGAACAATCCGTTGATGCTATCTCCGCTGGTACGGCAGACCGCCCCATGCCCCAAATATCCGGGACCTTCGATCACGAGTTCTGCTTTCGGAATGTTACCAGCCGAATTCCCCGACCACGTCAGGTCGAGCGTCGCGCCGCTGGAGACGGTGATTTTGGTCGGGGAACCGAAATTGCCGGGGTATTGATCCACGGCGAGCGTCCCTTCCCGCACCTCGATCTCACCGGCGAACGAGGATGTCACATTACCGAAGCTGAGCGTGGTCTTGCCCGTGCCGGTCTTGATGATTTTCGTCGCGCCGGCATACGCCGTGCTGTCGGCGTAGGTGTTGTCGTTCGTGCCGTCCCCGACCTCTAGATCGGCCGCGAGAAGGGGCAGGGAAAGGAGTGCCATCAGGCAGTTCGTAACCGTTCGCATGATTCTGTTCATCTGTCAGTTCCTTTCTGTTTGTCGTCCAGTCGATCCTGCGGGACGATACGCAGGACGAAGTCGTTGAATGTGGCGGTTTGCCCGGCAGATGCCGGGAACGTGACCGAAAATGCGTTCGCCCCCGGTTTCAGCGCGGCGGCGGGAAGGGTGCAGACGAAAACCCCGCTGCGGAACTCCGGCATGGCGAACTTCTTTCCGTTGCACGAGAACGCGATCGTTTCGCCGCTCTTCAGGTTCGTCATCACCTTCGCCGTCGCGTTCGGCGCGCCGGCGAGCGAGTCACCTGCCACGAATAACTCGAATGTGTACGTCTCGCTGGGCTTGACGCGCAACGGCTCGCCCGGATCGATCTTCGGCAAGGTGTTGAAGCGTCCGCCGTCCTTCAGGTAGCGCCAGGGACGATACCCGCCGGAACCGCGATCGACCGCGAAACGAACGGTTTCCTGCCCTTTCGTCCGAAGCGGATCGATACCGGCGACCTGGTGCAAGAAGGACTCTTCGATGTTGAACACGTACACGCCGTCGCATCCGGACGCCATCGCGTCCGCGAATCGCGCGGTATAGAAGGGGATCGACATGCGCCCCTTCAAGATGGGCCGCTTCCCTCGCGCGGCCGCGCCGGGAATGCGCGTCTCGTCCATCGAGGCGTAGAACTTCACGCCGTGGCGGTGCGCGAACTCCGCCGAGACCGCCCACGGATTGAGGCAGAAGTACCCTCCGCCGATCCAGATGTCCACCAGCTTGCCGTCGAACCAGCGCGTCAGGTCAATACCCACCGCCTTGCAGTAGTCCACAGAATCCGGCGTGCGGATCGCCACGATGATCGGACGCCCCTTTTCCCGTCCGGCTTTTTCCGTGATCGCCCGCAGCTCGCCCAGGAACGCCGTCATCAGATCCAGTTCCGTTTGGGAGGCTTCGCCCCCCATCGCGACCGACTTGAACAGCTGCGTATGCCG
>JAFSTA010000167.1 GCA_017450695.1 Kiritimatiellia bacterium
AATGCGGATGAGACGAAGCGCGTCTCCCAATTCAGGCACCGGGGGACGTTGCCCCTCCCGTTCTCTGCGGCTCCGCGTGAGAACCCCACCCACTTAAACCACAGACCAACACGGACGCGCCTCGCTTACGCTTGCGCATTTCCCAGCCAGGGCGAGCGTGAGCGTCGCCTGTCCGTGTACGTCCGTGGTTATCAAAAACCAAGGAAACCGCAGACCAACACGGACGCGCCTCGCTGACGCTTGCGCATTTCCCAGCCAGGACGAGCGTGAGCGATGCCTGTCCGTGTACGTCCGTGGTTCTCTAAACCGCCCAGCGCCCCAACCTTGAACTTATCGGCAAGGACTCCCGAAGAGGAGCCGGTCGTCGTCGAAGACATAGCGGAGATGGAAACGTTTTCCTCGAAACAGACGCGGGAACCAATACTGGTCGTCAGCCCACATCTGATCAAGCGGAATGGTTGTCTCGTCGCACCAGAACGGTTCCGCCTCGTCCGTCTCGCGCAACGTTCCTTCATAGGCTTCCGCCTGAAAGACCTCGCAACGTTCCGTATATCCGTTCAGGAAGGCGAATTGCAGGGTTCCGCAGTGCTTCGGAGAAACCGGCGTCAACCCGACCTCCTCCTGCGTTTCCCGAATCGCGGCCATCAACGGAGTTTCCCCGGACTCGATATGTCCGCCCGGACCGTTGATCTTTCCCTTGCCCAATCCACGTTTCTTGCGGATCAGCAGAATCTTCCCGTGGACTCGTAGATAGAGCAACACGCAGTTGTCCTCGGCTGTCCACTCGTCCCAATATCCGGGCGCGGCGTACTTCTCCAGATTCAACAGGCGACGTTTGATCTCCACACCGCTGGAATAACCGCCGATCTTCCCTCCTGCCGCCAGTACGCGATGGCACGGAACCAAAATCGGGAACGGATTCGTCCGCATCACGCCGCCGACAGCCCGACTCGCAAAGGGTACGCCCGCGCGCTTCGCCAATTCGCCATACGACACTGTTTTCCCGAATTCCACACAGAGCAGCGCATCGCGGACACGT
This sequence comes from Kiritimatiellia bacterium, assembly GCA_017450695.1. Lineage (GTDB taxonomy): Bacteria > Verrucomicrobiota > Kiritimatiellia > RFP12 > UBA1067 > RGIG8368. The sequence continues at coordinate 1,040 of JAFSTA010000167.1, forward strand.
TGTGCGAATGGCGTGGACGCAGGTTCCAACGGCAGGTCAAATGTTTGACGCCTCCCCGAAAAGTATTCCCCCAACTGGCGGAAGACTCGCTTTAACAGAGGAACATCACCGGCATGGGACTGCACATTGAGTCGTGAGGAATCATATGCTCCGTACGTGAGTTTCCCCACCCTTCCGTTTGCGACCGATACCGTGATCGGTCCGAAAAGAGTCTCCCTCGTTTCCGTCATCGTCCCCTGCCCTTCACTGGCTCGACTTTGGGAAAACGGCGGCCCTGCGTGCCGCCTCGATGATCTCACCCTCTCCGGGAATCACACCGTGCCGCATCAACACGCGTCCGTTGCAGATCACCGTATCGACGCAGGAGGTGTCGGCGGAATAAACGAGGTTCGCCTCCAGATGGTGCATCGGGATCAGAGGCAGAGACGCAGGATTCACCAGAAGGCAATCCGCAAGCCAACCCTCGGCAATCACGCCCGCATGGATTCCGAACGCCTCCGCACCGTGTTTCGTCGCAATGTGCAAAACCGAAGCGGCGGGCGCGCATTTCGGATCGCCTGAACGCGCCTTCGCCAGCAGGGAGAATGCCTTCATCTCGTCGAACATCGACAGGTTGTTGTTGGACGCACACCCGTCGGTTCCCAAGGCGACTCGGCAACGGTACTCCTCCACGACCTGACGGTAGTTGAATTGTCCGGAGCAGAGTTTCGCGTTCGACCAAGGACAGCTGCACGCGACCGCACCGCGGTCGCGCAGGATCGCGACATCACGGTTGGAGAGGTGGACGCAATGCGCCAGTACCGTACGCGACGTCAGCAACCCGCACGTGTCCAGCCAGGCAATCGGCGACATCCCGTGTTCCCTGGCGCAATCTTCCACCTCCTTGCTGGTTTCCGAAGCGTGGATGTGGATCATCTCGCCTGCATCCTTCGCCATCTCCGCCACCCGTTTCAACGTGATACCCGAAACCGAATAGATCGCGTGGGGCGCGTAGGTGAGCTGGATGCGGTCACGCGCCGTCGAACTGCGATACGCGGATTCCAACGCGCGCGTCGAACAGAGATTCCGCTCCAAAATCTTCCCCGGGCTTTCCTCGATGAACAATCTGCCGAGTGCAGCCCGCACCCCCATTTCCTCGACGGCGCGCAACGTGATCTCGGGATTCCAGTACATATCGTTGAAAAAGACGGTACCGGAGTGAATCATCTCCAGAATTGCCAGGCGCGTCCCCTCGTAAATCTGGGATGGCGTGAGCGTTCCCTCCACCGGCCAAATGTATTCATTCAGCCAGGTGAACAGTTCCATGTCATCGGCGTATCCCCGCAGAAGAGACATGGCGGCATGCGTGTGGGCGTTGTAAAACGCGGGCACGATCCACATACCCTCCGCGTCCAAAACAGGCACGGACGAATCTTCCGATTCCGGGTTGGCAGCAGCATCTGCCTCCGGTTCGATTTTCGCAAACCTGTTGTCTACGATGGAAACATTCACCCGCGCCCCGTTCAGAACCGCATGGATGATCCGAAGCGTCGTTTTCATTCTTTCCTCCGACAATGATGGGGAAGTTCAAGGTTAGGTGGTTGGGTGGTTACTTGGGTGGTTCGGAAATCGATTGCAGTTGATCGCCTTCGATAGCCATCGAGTATTCACACTCCCTACCGCCTTCCCTACACATTCATAGCAGCTGCCACGTACTGCATCCGCTCGAATCCCTTACCGTCTTTCAGGTTCGTTTCGCGCAACTTGCCTCGAAATGCCGCGATGTCCCCATACCCTTTCCGGTCCATCCAAGCCGTAAGCCCGTTCAGTATGGCGGCAACCGTCTCCTTCGGGTCTGCGCTTTTCGCCAGGCAGGAATAGGCATATCCGACATTCGCGCCGACCAACAGCGCCTTGACCAGATCCTCGCCCGTGTGGATGCCGCCGCTCAGCGCGATGTCGGCGCGGATGAAATCGCGGACGATCGCCGTCCAGCGCAACTGCGAGTGGAGGACGTTCGAAGATGTGAACTCCGTCTTGTAGTAGGTCGATTCCGCCTCGATGTTGACATCGGTCTGCAGAAAGCGGTTGAAGAGAACGATTCCGTTGACCGGCACGAGATCAAGCTGACGCGCGAAAGAGAGCAACGAAGTGTAATGGTGGCTCAACTTCACGGCGACAGGGATCTTCACGGTTTCCCGGACCGCCCGAATCGCATCCAGCCGACGCTGCTCGACCAGCGCTGCGGACTCGTTGACGTCAACCGGCATGTGATAGAGGTTCAGCTCCAGCGCATCGGCTCCCGCCTGTTCGATCTTCTTCGCGAACGCCACCCACTGCGCCTTCTCGATACAGTTGCAGCTGGCGATGACCGGAATCCCGACACGCGCCTTGATATCCACGATCCGGTCCAAATACTTCTCCGCCATCAGTTGCATCGGAAGATCGGCGCGGAGGTACTCGAAGGCGAAGTTGCTGGCGGATCCTTCCAGATCCCGGTACGCCCCCGACCCATCCGATTTGATCTGCTCCTCGAAAATCGAACGCAAGACCACGGCGCCGACGCCCGCGTCTTCCAACGTCAGCACAGACCCGACCTCGCTCGTGAGCGGACCGGAACTGGCGACCAGCGGATTTTTCAACTTCAGGCCAAGATAGGTAACTGCCAGATTTTCCATTGTATCTCCCCTTTTCACGACAAGGCGATTTCCGTCTCGCTCCTGTCCGCCAAATGCTTTCTCCGAACCGTCCCCTTCTCCACATCGTCCGGGCCGATGAAAATCGCGTCGGAGGCGGAACCGCTTCCCGCGTGCGCAAAGAATTGTTTCGGTTTCGTCTTGCGCAACATCAGTTCGACGTCCTCGCCCGCTTCGCGCAGACGACGTGCCAGTGCCATCGCGACTTCACGCTGTTCAGGGAACATGTACCCGATCACCACCCCGTTCTTTTCCATCGCGGCGGATTCGCCGAGCAAGTCTTTCAAGACCTCCGCGACGACGACATCGCCGAACCCCAGTCCGACCGCCGGCGTCGGCTTGCCGCCGATGGTCGTCAGCAGACTATCATACCGTCCGCCGCCGAAAATCGCGCGGAATTTCCCTTCCGTGTCGAATGCCTCGAAGACGATCCCGGTGTAGTAGGAAAGTCCGCGGATGACGCCGATGTCGAAGCGTAGCACCTCGTCGATGCCGTACACTTTCGCCAGCTCGAAAAGTTCACGGATTCGAGCGATGGCGGGCGAATCCGCCCCCGCCAGCTCCGCGGCCTGTTCCAGCGTCTGGACGCCCAGCAGGTCGAAGGTTTTCTTCACCGCCTCCGCGTCCAGTCCCTCGGCGGTCAGAAGCGTCTTGATCTCCTCATCCGAAATCTTGCCGCGTTTGTCCAACGCCAAGAAGACGGCCGCATGCTGTTCCTGCGCGATTCCAGACTTTTCCAAGAGTTCCGAAAGCAATGCGCGGTTGTTCACGCGTACCCGGTACGCGCTGTCGGGAAGCCCCATCAGGCGTAGTGCCGTGACGGCAGCCGCCAGCACTTCGATCTCGGCGGAACAATCATCCTCGCCGATAATGTCCATGTTCCACTGATAGTGTTCGCGCTTGCGTCCGCGCGTCATACGCTCATAACGGAAACACTGCGCAATCGTCGTCCACTTCACGGGAAACGTGAGCTGTCCCTGTCTCTGCGCAATCATGCGCGCCAACGTCGGCGTCATCTCGGGACGCAACGCGAGCTTGCGCCCTGATTTGTCCTCGAACCAGTAAATCTGATCCGCGACTTCCTCCCCGCTCTTGCGTTGCAGCAGTTCCAGGCTCTCCACCACACAGGCGTCGTAGGACTGGAACCCGAAACGCTTTGCCGCCTTCCGCCACGAATCGAAGATACGCTCCCGCCAGACCATGTCTTCGGGATAAAAGTCACGCATTCCGCGTGGCGGATCAAATGAAATCGGTGTCGCCATTCCCTACCTCATCTCTTTGCAGATTTCCCGCATTCGCAATCCCGGTTTGAACTTCACCGTCTTGCGTTGCGGAATCGTAACGGTCTGCTCGGGCTTTTTGGGGTTACGCCCGATGCGGGGCTTGCGGACCAAAATCTTGAACACGCCGAACTCGCGGAATTCAACATGCTTTCCTTCTTCCAGCGCGTCGCAGATCCCATCCAGCGTCCGTTGCACGATGTCTAGTACAGTCTGCTGCAGAATCCCCGTTTCCTCCGTGATCTTCAGCACAAGATCACGCTTCGTCAACGCGGGCGACACTTCCTTCGTCGCTTTCATGGGCTAGGCCTCCAATTTCGCAAACAATTCCCGAACCTTCCGGTCGATCGCTTCCACCGCGCCTTCCGCAGGAACCAGTTCAAAGTCCTTGGAAGTGCGCTCCTTGATTTCCACGCCGCCTTTCGCCAATCCCTTCGCGCCGACAACCACGCGAATCGGGAAGCCGATCAAGTCGGCATCCTTAAATTTCACGCCCGGCCGTTCCTCGCGGTCATCCACGATCACCTCGATGCCGCGAGACTCCAGCTCACGTTCGAGCATATCGACCACCGCCTGGACGGAATCGTCCTGCGGATCCAGCGAGAGCAACGCCACGTGCGCGGGCGCGACCGAAATCGGCCAAATGATTCCGTTTTCGTCATGGCTCTGCTCAATCACAGCCTGGAGAGTGCGCGTCACGCCGATGCCGTAGCATCCCATGACCATCAGTTGGGGTGCGCCCTTCTCATCCAGATACTTGGTCTGGAACGCCTCGGTGTACTTCGTACCCAACTTGAAGACATGCCCGACCTCGATACCGCGCTTGATCTCGACGGGCTTGCCGCAATGCGGGCAGGCATCGTGGCTCTTCACGATCACCAGATCGAGGAATTCCTTCACGCTCGCGTCGCGGGCGAGATCCACGTGCAACAAATGCGTGTCCGCACGGTTCGCCCCGGCGATACGGTCGCTCGCCCCGCGCAACGAGTTGTCGGCGTAGATGTCCACCGGCTTCGCCAGTCCCACCGGTCCGGCGAATCCGACGGGCGCACCCGTAATTTCCTCCACCGTCGCATCGTTCGCCAGCTCGACCTTTTTCGCGCCGAGCAGGCGACGCACCTTCAGTTCGTTCACGTCACGGTCGCCCGGAACCAGCAACGCGACCGGTTTTCCGTCCACCATGTAGATCAAGGTCTTGATCAACTGACGGGGCTTGCACTTGAGGAAACGCACCAGTTCGTCGATCGTATGCGCGTTCGGCGTGTCGATCGGCTCAATCGCCGGGCATTCCGTCGCAGCTGCCGCCTCCGGCACCTGACGTTCGGCGCGTTCCAGGTTCGCCGCATACCCGCATTCGGGACAGGAAACGATCCCGTCCTCGCCCGCGTCGGCAAGCACCATAAACTCATGCGACCACTTGCCGCCGATGTCCCCCGTATCCGCCTCCACCGGATAGGCGGCGAGACCGCAGCGGCTGAAGATGCGCTTGTACGCGTTGTACATCGCCAGATAGGACTGATCCGCCGCATCGAAACTCGTGTCGAAACTGTAGGCGTCCTTCATGATGAATTCTTTGGAACGCATCAGCCCGAAGCGGGGACGGATCTCGTCGCGGAACTTCGTCTGAATCTGATAGACCGTGCAGGGAAGCTGGCGATACGAATTCAACAGCCCCGTGATCAGGTCCGTGACCACCTCCTCGTGCGTCGGTCCCAACGCCATCAGCCGCTCGGCGCGGTCTTTCAGCGTGAACATGTTCGGTCCCATCGTCGCCAGACGTCCCGATTTCTCCCAAAGCTCGGAGGGCTGCAACGCGGGCATCAGGATTTCCTGCGCCCCCGCACGATCCATCTCCTCGCGAACAATCCGCGTGACCTTGTGCAAAGCACGCAGCCCGAGAGGCAAAAAGGTGTACAGTCCGCCCGTCAATTTCCGAACCAGTCCGGCACGAACCAAAAGTTTGTGGCTATCAATCTCCGCATCCTGCGGATTATCACGCAACGTCGTGATCAACATCTTCGACCAACGCATAAAAACTCCTTACTGATGAAAATCCTGTTCCGTCCTAAATGACAGGCTTCTATTTCACTCTATTCCAGCAAGTTACGCAAGCAAAAAAATCAAAGAATTCCACGCCCCTTCATTTTTCCCGTTTTTCATGCCGTTTCCGTTATCACCTGATAGGAGTTAGCGGGCAGCTTGTAGCTGGGTTTGTTCGCCATACTTCATTCTCAAAATAACAACCGAATGCTATCGTCACGCGACAGACAACATACGACATCAGTCCCAGTTGTTCCAGTCGTCCCAGCTGTCCAAACCCCTTCTATTGTAGTCAAGGGATTAGGAAACAACAGGGACAACATCAAGAACAACCTTGAATCGAGTGTTGTCTTTCCGTTGTTGATGTTGTCTTCAAACAAAAGCTAACACTTGCCTGTAAGTTCCGAGCGAGACATTCGGGGAAGCGGCACTCCTGCCGCTTCGCGGAGGTGTAAGTGTCTTTTGTCTCACGCGGAAAATGGGGAGGGGCGCGCCCCGTCGCGACCGTTTCGGCAGGGCAGGAAGGGAGTTGGAAACAACAGGAACAACATCGAGAACAACTTGAACCGGAATGGCTCGCAATCGCGAGCCGGATCAATACCGTCGCGCGGTTGCGCGACGACCTCATGTTTGTTGTTGATTCGCTGTTGATGTTGTCTCCGAAATTCCAAGTTCCGAGTTCTGGATGGGCCGTTCGGGGAAGCGGCACTCCTGCCGCTTCATTCTGTTCTGCTGCCCGAAAAAGCGACAAGTATGTATTCCGTCAAGTAGAAAATCCGAAAAAAATTGCTGACGTGAGGATGTTTCCCGGATAAAGCGGTGGCTGCGCGGACGCAGGTCCGCGCTCATTTCTTGGGTTTTCCGCTTCCTTGTCCCTAATCCGGCTATTTCGCGGTTTCCGGCCCCGCCGGCGGCAGCCCCGCGTAGATCCGGGAGGCGTGGTGTTCGGCGAAGGCCTGCCTGCTGGCGAACCCCAGCTCGGCGACGCGCCCCTTCCCGGGCACGCTGCAGAGGCGCG